>CAZLOF010000463.1:0-4253 GCA_964560745.1 uncultured Thermoflexus sp. | reverse complement strand
GGGTAGAGGCGTTGCAAACACAGGCCGATGCGGCCCGTGCCGAGAGTTTGGTGCTGCGCCGCAGTGGGCAGCACCAAATTTATCTCGACCAAATTCAGCGCCTCAAGACCGATTTACGCGATTTGCGTGGGCATGTGAGCGCACGTGGCGCGAATGTGGCGACGATTACGATGTTGACCAGCGGCGGGGTGGGGTTGCAATTGCCGTGTTTGCTCTTGCCCACCAGTATTTTCAGCCTCGCCAATATTAACCGCGAGGGGCTGCGCGAGGCCCAACCCATTCATTGGGCGGCGAGTTCGCGTTTGGGGCAAGTGCTGGTGATTACATCGACTGGGCGGGCGGTGTTGTTGAATGGGCTAGCCTTGCCCGTGAGTGAGCAAAGTGATTGGGCCGAGGCGCGACTCATTAGCCAACTGACCTTGCGTAAGGGTGAGCGGGTTGAGGCCATGTGTGCCGTGCCCGAACAAGGCGAAGCCAAGATGTTGGTGGTGGTGACGCGCCAAGGCTTGGCGAAAGCCATCCCTTGGAGTTTGTTTGAAGCCATGTTGGCGGGTGGGCAGCCGATTGTGTCACCCAAAGAGGGTGATGGTGCGGTGTGGGTAGGGGCCTGTGGTCGCGCCGAAGCCGGCGGTTTGGGCGATTTGATGATCGTGACGCGCAATGGGCGGTGGTTGCGTTTTCCGATTGCCAGCATTGAGCCGGGTGGCAGTGTGGGGATTCCGTTGCAAATTGGTGATGAGGTGGCGAGTGCCAGCGAAATTGCGCCGAATGCGCCCTTTATTTTTGTGCTTGGCAACGAGGGTGGCTTAATTACGGTGGCAAACGCAGGCGTGCAAGGCAATAAGCGCCCGGGTGGCAAAACTGGTGCATTGCCCAAGGGCTTTTTGCCGCTGGGTTGTGCGGCAGGGGCGCGTAGCCAGTCGTTTATGGCCTTGTCGTTCGATGGCAATATCAGCCAGTCGCCCTTCACCCGCGCCATTGCCGCCGCCACGCTCGCCGAGGCTCGCCCGCTTAACCTCATTCACCAGCGCCTGTGCGCGTGGGCGGTCTTTTAATAGTGCAAAGTGCAAAGTAAAAAGTGCTAAGTGCTAAGTGGAAAGTTGATTCCATAATTGGAATGTTTCACTTTTTACTTTCTACTTTCTACTTTGCACTTTGCACTTTGCACTTTTTACTATGAAAATCGGAATTGACTTTGGCACAACGAATACGTCGGTGGCGTTGGTAGATGATGCGGGGCAGGTGCGGGTGTTGCCGATTGACGCGGCTGCCAATAGCCCAACCTCGATGCGCACGATGTTATACATTGAGCGGGATGGCGATATTCATATCGGGGCCGATGCCATTCACACTTATTACGCCCAAAATGTCGGGCGTATTCCACGCCTCACCAAACAATGGGTGGGTGAGATCGAGATCGTCATCACCGAGGGTGGCACGGTGGTGCTAGATGCTTTTACGGATGTGGATGCTGACGCGCCCGGGCGATTGCTACATTCGCTCAAAAGCCCGTTGGCCTCAGATTATGCTGGCACCACGATTTTTGGCAAATATTATGCGCTCGAAGACCTGATTGCCGAATTTTTGCGGCGTTTAAAGCAGCGGGTCGAGGGGTTGGTGAATGAGTCGATTGAAAGCGTGGTGTTTGGCCGCCCGGTTAATTTTGTTGGGGCGGCGACAGAGGCCGACAATCACCGCGCCCAAGCCCGCCTCGCCGATGCTGCCCAACGTGCCGGTTTCAGCAACATTCGCTTCGAGCTTGAGCCGATTGCGGCGGGACTGTCGTATGGTCAAAAAATTCAGGAATCCCTAATCCCTAATTCCCAAAAACCCGTCAATTTCTTGGTGTTCGATTTTGGCGGCGGCACGCTCGACGTGGCGATTATTCAGATGCAGCCAAATGGGTGGCAGACTGTGATTGCGACGGGCGGCATTGGCATTGCGGGGGATCATTTTGACCAAGCCATTGTGCGGCGGGCGCTGTCGGCGTGGTTTGGGCAGCAGGTGCGTTGGGGGCCACAGCGGCTGGCTTTGCCCAGCCATATGTTGGGCGCATTGGGCGATTGGCAAGACATACAGAGTTTGGCAACCCCGCCGACGTTGGCGTTTTTGGCGCAGGCCCAGCGTGATTGCACCGACCCGATGCGGCTGTTTGCGCTTGAAGATTTGATCGCCAAGGGCTACGCCTATGGGCTGTATGCCCAAGTGGAGCGGGCCAAGGTGGCGTTATCGCATGAGCGTTGGACCTGTATTGACTATGAGGCGGGCGAGATTTCGCTGTGGCAGCCGGTCACGCGCCCGCAATTCGAGGGTTTTATCGCCCATGAACGCCGCCTCATCCGTGACATGCTGTTGCAGACGCTTGAACGCGCTCAATTGTCGCCCAGTGCCATCGATTATGTGGTGCGGACTGGCGGCTCGTCCTCCATCCCATGCTTCATCGAGCTACTCAGCGACCTCTTTGCCCCCGAGCGTGTCGTCGAGCAAGACCTCTTCACCGGTGTCGCGGCGGGGTTGGGGATTCGCGCGGCGCAGCTTTGAGCCGTGAGCCATGAGCTTTGAGATTTGGGGCATATGCTCACGGCTGAAGGCTCACGGCTCATGGCTCATGGCTCATCCATGGCGGATTCAACGCAGCGATTTTGACGTAGATGGGGCAATCGGGGGTGTGGCAGCCGGGTAGGTAGCCGGTGCTCATGAGAAATTCGTTGACGATTTCGCCGCCGGTGAAGACGAAGGTCTTTTTAAAAAGTTTCATCCATGCGGCTTTGTCGCGGGTTCCGGCCTGATGATGATGGTCGAGCCATGCCTTGAATGAGCCGTGCGTTTGGCGCAATTGTTGAATCCGTTTGGCATTTTCGATGGCGGCCCGCACCTTGAGGCGGTTGCGAATGATGCCAGCGTCGGCCAACAGCCGCGCTACATTCGCCTCGCCATAGGCCGCCACTGTGTCGATGTCGAAGCCGTCGAAGGCAGCATTGAAGGCGGCTTTTTTCTTGAGGATGGTCAGCCACGACAAACCGGCTTGGTTGATTTCGAGCACAAGACGCTCGAAGAGGGCGTTGTCGTCGTGTAGCGGGTAGCCGTATTCGTGGTCGTGGTAGGGGCCGTGCCATTCGTGGCCGGGGGCGATTTCGCAGTAGGTGGGCATATGTAGGGTGGTATTTTAATGGGGTGGCGTGGCGAGGGTATATAATTTTGACATCAATAAAGCCATTGCTCACAGCAAGGGGTTTTCTTCCTGTCCTGCAAAAAGTCGCCGACTGTGGCGGCCTGCGTCCATCTTATGAGGTGGGGAACGCTAGCAGGATAGGTTTCTTGTATTAAGGCTTGAATTGCACAATTTGCCTAAGTTTGCCTTCAATTTTGCTATACGTATCGTCGTCATGTTTTGCATCGCGTCTTAAAATTGACCCTGCAATCAAATCTGCAATTTGAATCAGCGATTCACTTTTTGATCTTTTGGCAACGATTTTGCGAAACAGACGGGGAATTGATCGTGCTGTTAAAAACCGTCTAAATTCAAGACTAATCTGATCGGCTTTGCCAAATTCATCCAAAATAAGTGTAGCTCCTTCTTAAGCAATTGCTTACGCTTGCCAAAGAAAATAACTTAACAGTTGAGGATAAGGAGTAAATCATGCAGAATAGCCACCCTATCTTAGAATATCCGGTTGTGATTTATTATGATGTAGATGATGCATGTTGGATTGCCGATGCCCCAGATTTACGATTTTGCACCACGCATGGTGATACGCCACAACAAGCCTTGGCCGAAATAATGATTGCCATGCCAGCATGGTTAGAAGTTCAGCGTCAGAAAGGGGCGAAATTACCGCTGATTCATCAGTCGAAGCGGTTTGTGGGGGCACACGAGGTGTTACAGGTTGGTTGATAATAGAAGAAACAGACAGTAGTCTTATAGACAATGCCATCATGCAAGGGCCTGGGACGTGGTCTTTGCGCATCCCCCGACGAAGTTTTTGAGATGTTTATCGCCGAAGCGGCGCAAGCAGGAAATGAAGGTAGCACCCACCAATATTTGCAATGGGCGGCGCATGAAACCCTGCCCGAGTGAAGCCGAGGTGATGGCTGGGCAACGTCGCTTTGCCACAAGTCAAGGCCGTAGGAGATGCGGCGCACCTTTGAAGGTGCGCCGCATCTGCCAACCCCGCGATAGGTGGCTCATGAAATCTTGCCCAACTGAAGCTGAGGGGATGGCTGGGAAACGTAACTTTGACACAAGCCGAGGC
>CAZLOF010000462.1:0-4265 GCA_964560745.1 uncultured Thermoflexus sp. | reverse complement strand
ATTTATATATTTTATGCCCACTCTCAGCTTAAATTTTGTGATGCGTTCACCCTAGTGGCTTAAATAATATGTAGGGTGTAGATAACCGAAATCACTATCACTCCATCCCCTAGAGGATGGAGTGATAATGATTTCGGCAAAACATTTAAGACCGACTTTGAGTCGCTCCAAACATTAAGCAAATCTTCATCTTTCTATGTTCAATAGAGAGTATAATTTAAAATATTGCAATGATGGAAGTAAGCTTCCACTGTGAATGGCTCCGTTAGATATTTCGATAGCGACTCACAATTTGCAAATTTGATTTTACTGTTGTAAATGGCTGATATTTAGAGTGAACATGCGGTTTACAATGGAATAGTACGGTTGCCGGTCAAAAGGCATCTGCGGTTCAATAAATTTGATTTTTAAGCGTTTCTACGCTTGTATTTACACGCTAATAGGCCTGATGACAAGACCCTATCAATTTAAACTTGTCGGCTCAATTTGCTTTGTCAGCGGCGCTGGCAAAGTAGGGGCGCAGCATCCACGAACATGCCTGCGTTTGGCTTTAGCACGCAAATCTACAAGGTCTGATCTAATGTTTGATCCCCAGCGACTGATTGACACGACAGCCAATATGTAATTACATGGCTGAATCCGAAAATAAAACAAGAAAAACCACCTCAAAATCGACAAGCACTTCTCGTTCAAAAGCAACATCAACGAACCCGAGCGACTTGACCCAAACAAAACCAGCACGCAAAACATCTGCTGCAACGACGACCCGTCGACGAACAACGACGTCTCGACGCGCAAAAGAACCTGAGGGTGTTCTCGCATCCTCTCCAGAGACCCCGCCGGCTCCTGCATTGCCTTGGTATCGCATCGATTTGCATATGCATACCCCAGCTTCGCATGATTATGAGCAGCCCGAAATGGGCTATATCGCCATTTTGCGGCAGGCCGAAAAACGCGGCCTTAGTATTATTGCTTTTACCGACCACAATACGGTTTATGGCTACCGCAACATGAAGCGCGAAATTGCGGATTTGGAGATGTTAGAGCGTTTAAATCGTATTCGCCCCGACGAATTGGGTAAATTGACCGAATATCGGCGTTTGTTAAAAAAGATATTGGTATTGCCGGGTTTTGAATTTACTGCCACGTTTGGCTTTCATATTTTAGGCATTTTTGCGCCCGATAAGCCAATTCGGGATATTGAGAGCATTTTGATGCAATTGAAGGTGCCGGGTCAGGCGCTTGATTTGGGCTTATCTGAAGCTGGTGCGACCAGCGATGTGTTGACGGCGTATCGCATGATTTCAGATGGTGGCGGTCTTGCTATCGCGGCCCACGCCAATTCAACCAATGGTGTGTCGATGCGTGATATGGATTTTGGCGGGCAAACTCGTATTGCCTATACCCAAGATCAATATTTACATGCCATCGAGTGGACCGATTTAGATCGTGGTCGACGTTCTAGCTCTACGTTATTGACAGGGATTCGCCAAGAATATGCGCGGCGGATGCACGCCTTGCAAGGCAGCGATGCCCATCGTATTTCGGTGTCGCCGGCCAACCCCAAACGGTTGGGGATTGGTGAACGCGCAACCGAGGTGCAATTGGCGGAGGTGAGTTTTGCTGGCCTTAAGGTGCTGTTGCAAAGCCAAGAATGGGATCGGGTGAGACCAGTGTTTGATATTTTGGACTTGCCCGCCGAGAGCCTTGCGGTGGTGGTTGAACCCAGCGAAGGATTGACACAAGCTTATCATGCCGCACTTGGCAAAAAAGTATCAGATCGGTTTGGTGCGATAGTAAAAGATGTGTGTGCGATGCTGAATTGCAGCGGTGGCACCATTGTGTTGGGGGCCGAAGCACCAATTATTGTGCCAGAACCTCCGGTTAAACCCACCCGATCGACAAAATCGGCCAAAGCTGCCCCTAAGCGCAAGATTCCGGGCATTAAAGCCGCCAATGAGGTGGCCGAAGAGTTGGGCGAGGCGATTCAAACCCACATTTACCCTGTGCCACAAGGTGTAACCATTCTTGAAGACGTGATGGGCGAAGTGAGTATTTTGCGGGTGACATTGCCGCCCAGCAAAATGGCCCCGCATGTGATCGATGAAGTGTGTTATTTGCGCGAAAACACCGAAACCCGGATTGCGAAACGGGATGAAATTGTGGCGATGATCAAAAAAGTGTTGGAAGCTGAATTGGCAGTAAGCCGCATACCGACTTCAAACCCGGCTGCAATGGCGGCAACGGCCCATGCACGCACCAGCAATGCCCCCAGCCATCGTAATGCGCCACAATATACAAATGGGGCGAATGGCAATGCTTCCCCAGCTCGCAATGCCAATGCGCCTGCGCCGCGTGAGATTACTCACGACCGCGCCCAGTCTGCGTCTGTGCAACCACAGCGCACCCCGCGTGACACGCAGTTTAATCAATCGCCCCCGCCCGCCACAAATGCCCGCCCACAACCCGCAGTGACCCGTGCGCCTATGCCGCCACGCCGCCGCGATGATGCACCGATTGTGCCGAGGGTCGATAACGATGATGTGTCGGTGTTGCCGGTGACGCCTCCAGTCGTGGCTGAAACGAATGTGAATGTGGTTGCTGTTGCCCCCACATCGCCACCGCCCACTGGTGTAAACGCGCCAAGTGAATTGTTGTCTGGCCCCATTTCACGGGCAGCCCAAACCGTAATTTTGCCGATTGCAGCCCCGCGTGAAGTGTTGCCAAAATCGGGCGTAGAAATTGCGTTAATGGAAGCCCGCGAAGACATGGATTATTATGCCGTGCGTGATATGCGTAATGGCGGCGTGACCCGCAATGTGACGATTAAGAGCGCCCGTGATCTGTGGCATTACGCCATTTTGAAATACAACTCAGGGGCCTATGATCCCGATAAGATTACATGGCAAGGCGATCGTGCCGTGTTAGGTCGTGCTGAGCGGGCTGGCAAAATTCGTTATGATTTGGCGTTGCGCACCAATAATGGGGTGGTGCATGTGTTTTATGGGGTAGTGATGGATGGCCTTGATGCGACATGGAAGGCCTTAATGTCGGCACAGAATGCGGTATTTGAAAGCAGCAAAGCCGCAGATGCAGATATTGCCGATGAGACAGCAATGGATAGCCTCGATAGCCCGGTTGAGGTCTTAAGCATTGAAATTGGTGACAATGCCGAGGCAGCCCAGACAGCCGTTGGCGAGTCGCCTGAAGTGCTTGCGCCAGTAGCAAAGACCAACGCCGCCGAAGATGTGGCTGAGGCTGCGCCTATCGATGCGCCAATGGCTGAGGAAGCGCCCTCGGCCTAAATGGTAGGGGCACGGCATGCCGTGCCCTTACTAAATTTGCAATAATGTTGCCATTGCCGATGGCGTGTTGGTGGTGATGAAATCGACCTTGGCATCGCGTAGCCGTAACGCATTTTTTTTGGCAATGGGGTTGCCAACGTCTAGCGTCCAGGCATCGAGTTTGATGTGATGGGCGTGCAGAAAATCAGCCAAATCAAAGCCGTCATCGAGGCATTTGGCAATGAAGGTGTGCCGCACATAAAACACCTCGGCATTGGGCACAAGGCCAAGCAAGGCGCTACATCGGTCATGCAGATAATCGGCGGTTGCCCAAATTTTGCGTTTCGCCAAAACATGATCATCTAAATAACCATACGCACCCAAGGCGTGTGGCAATTCTTCGGGGTGGCGTTTGCTGGGGTTGGCTGACCAATCGATCACCCACATGATGTCGAAGCCGAGGCGTAAGCTGGGTGCGAGGCGACGTAGCAGACGCAATTGCCAATCGGCCCCGCTGCTGACAATGGCGCGTTGACCCAATGGCGCGATGAGGTTGATGAGGCGGCGCAATGGCTCATCACTGCCAAATGGCACGGCATTTTTAAAATCGAGCTGCAATTGTGCAGGGTGGGGGTGACGCATGAGTAAGGCGACAACGTCGCTGAGCAGCGGCACCCGATAGGCCGTGACAGCGCCATTCACCCGAAAATGGAGGGCGCGGGCGGCATGGGCCGAACATGCGCTAACCTCGCCTTGCCCATCAGTTTCGCGCTCGAGCAGGGGATCATGCACCAACAAATAATCGTCATTGGCTAGGGCTGTAATGTCGATCTCGATGACGGCTGCACCAGCGTTTAAGCTGGCTTCGATCATCTCGAGGGTGTTGGGCGGGTGCGGCCAGCCATCGAGGGCGGCCATGTGGTGAAGAAGTATGGGAAGTGGGTTCATGGTTAAATTGCAACTCTGAAATCTGCTGATTGA
>CAZLOF010000461.1:0-4267 GCA_964560745.1 uncultured Thermoflexus sp. | reverse complement strand
GGCAAAATCACGTTGGTTTTCATCTAATGGTGAATCAAGTAATAACTCGGTGTAACCCAAAATTGCATTCATGGGGGTGCGCAGTTCGTGGCTAATGGTTGCCAAAAATTGCGATTTTAATTTTGAGGCTTCTTCGGCTTTATCACGTGCTAGTTTTAGGGCGGTTTCGGTTTGTTTTGCAATGGTAATATCGGTCAAGGTGACAATGAGTTTATGTTCTCCATTGTTATCATGCACCAAACCATAATTAACCCATACATCTTTTTGCTGCCCTAAACGGTTAATAATGCGCGAAAGGTAAGGTTTTACTTGCACTCCGGCTACCGCTTGCTGCCGATAGTTTAATACCTTTTCATAATCTTCAGGTGAGATTAAATTGGCTAGCTTAAAATTACCCTCGATCATAATTTCATTTTGCGAATACCCCACCAATTCGCAATAAGCCGCATTGACATAATAATAACGATTGCCCAAAACGTCGGATACGCATAAAGGTTGTGAGGTTGCATCGATGATAGAAGCGACAAAGCGATGCTCAGCAGCCAATTCCAACTCGGCTTGTTTACGCTCGGTAATATCGCGGGCATTAATAATCATGCCACGAATCATTGGCTCATTGGGTTTTTTTACCCCCGACCCAGTAAACCAGCGCATTGCACCATTGTGATGCCGCAAACGAAATTCGACATCGCGACCAATTTCATTGGCATTGTTAATACTTTCGTTAAAGCGTCTTTGCACAATCGGGCGGTCTTCGGGGTGCATTAGGGCAAATGCACTTGTGCCTAAAAGCTCGGCCTCGGTATAGCCTAAAACGCGATAAAACGATGGACTCATATAACGCAACAATCCATTTTTATCCAAAATGCAGGTTAAGTCGTTGGCATTTTGCACCAAAGCCCGATAATAGGCTTCGCTAAAGCGTTGTCGGTTGGCTAAACGATAAATAATTTCAAAACTCAAAATTCCTATGGCAATAATCCATATTGCGATATGTTGTGCAAACTCAAGGTCAGATTCAATAAAAGGCAAAAATAAAACATAGCAAATAAGCATGACCAACGAGCTAAGTAAATAGGCCCGCCAAGTAACGAATAAGGCTAAAATGCCGGGTAACAAGATCACAAGCGTATTGGCCTGTTTGGGCATTAGAAAAATGGCAAATACCGACGTAATGATTGATATTGCAACTACGCCAGTTAAATTAGCAATAGAAGGTGCTGCAAAATATTTGCGGAATAAGGCAGGAATCTGTTTAAACACGTTTATTTTGATGGTGACCTTTTACCAGATAACCAGTCATTCACTATCGTATATAATCCATAAACCGTATATCAAGCTCATCTTCGGCGCTATAAGCCGATTCAAAAGGCAATGTAAACCAAAATGTGGAGCCTTTGCCTTCGGTGCTTTCAATGCCGATTTCGCCGCCCATTAATTCAACCAACTGTTTATAAATAGACAAGCCCAACCCAATCCCATCATAACGGCGTGTAAACGAACCATCGGCTTGGATAAAAGGTTGAAAAATTTTCTCATGCGCTTCGCGTGTAATCCCTACACCGGTATCGCTTACCAAAAAGCATAATTTGGCAATTGAGGGATGATGATTATTGTTGCTATCGTTAGCATCGTGATTACTGATCAGGCGCTTTACTCGTAGTTGCACAGACCCAGTAGGTGTATATTTCACGCTATTGCTTACTAAGGCAGCTAAGGCCTGTCGAATTCGTAATGGATCGCCGATAATTGTATGCGGAACATCATCATCGACGACACTCGACAATGCTAGATTATTTTCGGCTACCCGCATTTTAAATTGGTTCGCTACTTCAATAACGACTTCGGCAGGTGAAAATGGTATTTTCTCAATCGCCATTTCATTGGTAGCGACCCGCGAAAAATCTAGAATATTGCCGATAACCTCTAACAATGAATGTGCAGAGTTATAGGCCGTTTGGGCATAATCATGTTGGTCGGTATTTAAGGGTGTTGTCAATAATAATTCAAGAAAACCCATAATGCCATTAAGCGGTGTACGCAATTCATGACCAATCATCGCTAGAAACTGTGATTTCATCCGCGATATGTCTCGTGCTTCATTATGCGCTAAGCGAAGCGCTTCTTGCGTTTGCTTAATTTCGGTTAGGTCTGTAACAACTGAAAAAACAGCCTTTAGTTTGTCATGCGTTTTACGCGGTGTCGATGAAACCAAGGCATAAAGATAGCTGCCATCTTTACGCAATAATCGCCGTTCCCAAATAACGGGTTCGCCAGTCAATAACATTTGTTGACGGCGAGACTCAATTTCATTGCAATCTTCTGGTGGGTAAATTTTAGAATAACCCATTCCGATTAAATCGGAGGCACTATAGCCAAGCCAATGAATCAAGGTTGGGTTGACATAATTAAATTTGCCGTCAATCGCCTCAACCATAATGCCTTGGTTAATCGAGTCTGTAATTTGTTGGGCAAAGTCGCGTTCTGAACGTAATGCGGCGTAAAGGTTGGTATTATCAAATGCCACACTGGCCCAACGCGCCATTTGTTCAAGCAACGATATTTGCTCCGAGTCAAATTGTTGCCCGATGTTTCGATGGATTGCCCCGAGTACGCCAATGACCCGTTGGTTACTAATAATTGGCACTGTCAGCATGGCATGCATACTGCCTAAATTCTCAAGCCGCTCAATACGATAAGGCGAGTTTGCATAGTCTGGTTCATAGATTGACCGTCCAGTTTGCCATACCCGTCCTGATAGCCCTTCGCCTTTTCTAATTTTAAACCCTACTTTGCCAACATAAAGTGGCCCTATGCCAAAACGCAAAGACATAGTTCGTTCATGATCATCTAACCAATAGACAAAGCCATCCTCAACCTTTAGCAACTCTACTGATTTTTCAACAATTCGCTGTAATAGATCTTCTTTGTTTAAGCGGTTATGTAAACTTTGGGCCGTATCATTTAATGCCTCTAAATAACGATTGCGTTGCAGTAGTTTTTGCTGAGTCTCTCGTTGTTGGTTAAGCAATTGCACTTTTGTATAAGCCGCCGAGGCTTGCTGGGCGAGTTTTGCTAATAAATCGATCTCAATCGAGGTAAAAGACTGCCCATCTTGATCATAGCCAATCACTAATGCCCCAATTACTTCATCAACATACTTTACTGGGAACCCGATGCAGGCTTTAAGCGTCTCATCGGCTTTTACAAAACGATGTTTCCAAGCTACATAATCGGTGACTAAAACAGGTTCGCCCGTCAGCACAACCATGCCGCCAATGCCTTCACCTTTTTCTAAATAATCGTTAAGCGTGTTTTTAAATAACCCTTGTGCAAAAGAGATCCGAATCGTGGTATCTCCTAAATTTTTAGTTTCGGTTTTTAACCCCAGATAAATATGCGGGGTTTTAGCCAACGCCGATGCATGTTTAAGAATTGTTTCAAACAAGGTTTGCGTTTGATTGCTCTCTGTAAGGCTTAACGAAATATCATGAAAAGCCTCAATGTAATCATTGAGTTGTTGCACCAATTGCTCAGCTTGTTGCAATCGTTGCGCTACATTCACATCTGACAAGGGGGAGCCAATATCCGTAATTGATAAAGGGGTTGCTGCTGGTGTCAGTGTCGGCTGAGCAGAATTTACCTGAGGCCGCAAACGACGAATGTAATGTGTGACATTGCGATACCAGCGCGAGATACGATGATTGACCGGTGACAGACTGTACCCTCCCGAATTGAGCAAAGGGCTTTTTGACGACAGCTTGGTAAATATTGGCGATATCGATGATTTCTCTGTCACTCATAAAAATATAAACAATTCTGAGCTTATAGCAAAGTGGCGAAAGATGCAATTGCTGTCTATGAATCTCTAATGTAAGCAAAATGCCAGTTCATAAACCATGCCTGTTTTCGTAATACCTTCGGCAAACTTTACTTTGTGCTTCCAAAATACATTTTCGCTGTTTATTTTGATAGGAGAGAGAACTAGGATGCCAAGGCATTCCTAATCTAAAAATATATTGGCAAGGGTGTTAACCCAAGAGTTGTTGGTCAAGGCCGAGCAAGTGGCGGGGCGAATCGAGGCTGGAATTCAGCTAACCTCCGTCTATTTTGAAAACCGTAGTTTCTCCTCATCAGGATTTAACAAGGTTTTAGTCCATAAACGCGCTGCTATAACAATAGGTGTTTTATTGATAGATTCCGATTGCTCAAATTCCTGAACCTGAGCAATTAAACCTCATCCATTTTAAAATATATAGTTCTGCAT
>CAZLOF010000460.1:0-4283 GCA_964560745.1 uncultured Thermoflexus sp. | reverse complement strand
GGGATAGTGAAATCGGCAAAACTTGCTTGACTACTCATTATTAAAAAGCCAAGACATCATATCCCGTATATAAAAAAAAGTGACACCGTTTGGTGTCACTTTTTTATGATTTCTTTTGAGTTTTTACAGTTACCGGTTCATTTCGTGTTTGCAGTGCCATTAATTCACGTTCGCGTGCAGTTAATGGCCGCGTATTGGTCAAACTCAACTTTTTCTGATTGTTGGTTTGCTTCTTAAGCTGCTCCATTCGCCGTGCCCGTTTTAATGCTGCCTCATCCACAGGTGGCGCCAATACTGGCGGTGGCGGGGGCGGCGGCTCAGTAAAAACTTCACTCCACGCTTTCACATCTGCCCGTGATGGCACTGGCTTCACTTCTACGGCACGGGCTGGCGGTGTTACTTTCTCAAGCAACACTTTTGCAAATTCAGGCGCAGTTTGCACCCGCACCCCCGTTTGCCGCGCAAAGCTTGCCACTGCATTGTCCGATGTCACCACAATCAAGCCTTGGCGATCTTTGGTTTCGCTGACTTTATCGCGAATCAGTTTGTCGGCACTCACACCCGGCTCAGCAAAAATTGCGGTTAAATAGGTGCCGTGTTGGGTTTTCTGACGCGCAATCACTGGCGTCGTATCGTATGGGTTTGGATCAAAAATAACAACGATGCGTTTTTGCACCATCTCGGCATAAGCCCGCAACTTCCCTACCAGCTTTAATTCATCTTTAGGGTCGGCGAGCGACATGTCGGGCATTTTTCCAATAAGGTTATGTCCGTCAATCAATAGAGGCATTCGTGCTATTCTAACTCATATATCGGTACAAACAATCCCACAAAAGATGGATTTATGTAACCAGTTAAGCCAAACCAACCAAATCCCCTCATACATTAAACCGATGATGTCGCTGCAAAATGGCCTGTACACGCGCATGTGGCAAGGCAAATGCGGTACGCCCATTCACGCCAACCAGTGTTTGCGCCGCAACCATTGCATTCACCACTGCTTCTTCAGTGGCTTGAATCACAGCGCTAAACAGCGGTGTCATTTCGTCATTTGAAAGCATTTGCAATGTTTGAGTTCCCATCCGGCTGGCTACACCTGAGTTGGCGGTTGAAAAAGCGATAAAAATATCACCCGATGTATGTGCCCCAACGCTGCCGGTTTTAGCCAAACCCATTGGCACACGCCGCGCCAAACGCTTTAGTTGATGGGGTAAAAGCGGGGCATCGGTCGCCACCACCACAATAATCGAACCGGTTTCGGCGGGCAAACCTGTCTCACGCGGGGTCGCAATATCGGCAAATTCAGACCCCATTGGAACCCCCGCAATGGTCAATTGATCACGCCCGCCATGATTGGCCTGCACCAAAACGCCGATCGTGTGCGCTACCCCATCCACTGTAACTACCCGTGATGCGCTCCCAATCCCGCCCTTAAATCCATGACAAATCATGCCAGTACCGCCGCCGACGTTGCCTTCCGCAACCGCAAAATCAGCATCGGTAGCAGCCTTTGCCATATCCAACGCCTCGAATACGTGGGCTGGCTTGATATGAAACCCATTGATATCGTTTAGTGTGCCGTCAAAGGTCTCGGCAACAACGGGCAACGCCCAAAACACCCCCGGGCCGAGTGGATTATAGAGGGCGTTATTAACTTGCCATTGCACAATCGCATCACGCACCACCCCCACGCTATGGGTATTGGTGATGGCAACCGGGCCTTCGAGCAAGCCCGATTCTTCGATCCAAGTCGTGCCGGTCATCTCGCCATTGCCATTGAGCGAATACCATGCGGCAAACACAGGGTCATAAGTTTTGCCACGCGGCAAAACAACGGTCACGCCAGTGCGCACCGGCCCATGCCCAACTTGTAATCGGCCTTGACCTGTGATGAGCGTGCTATGCCCAACTTTTACGCCAGCCACGTCAGTAATAGCATTATCGGGGCCAGGTGTGCCGTCAAATGGAATACCCAAGTCACGGGCACGTGTTGTAGATGTCTTTTTCATTGCAATACTATTCTACTGGGTCAGGTCGACTATGGGTTGCGGGCAATTTCCAACTTATCACCGCGCCCACTGCCACCAAAGCGGCAATAGCCCCAAACAAAATACTATAGGTGTTCCCAATCGACAAAACAGGGATCATGGCATTGATAAACAACCCCGCCAAAGGCGGGGTTAAGGCCATCATCCCTTGCAAGGTGTTAAATGTGCCAATGTAAATAGCGCGTTGCGCCGGTGGGGCAATTTCGAGAATGTAATTGAGAAAGCCAAGTACCATCGAATGCCCAACCACACCATTAAACGCCATCACCACCACAAACAAGCCAAGGGCGAGCGCCGGAAATTGGTCGGCAATCGCGGGCACAACAGCCACAATAAAGGCCAAGAATGGGGCCAGAAATTGCGCGATAGCAGCCAACTGCATGACACGGCGTGAGCCAGCGCGGTCTGCAATCCAGCCAAATGCCGCCAACCCAACAATCGAGCCAACCGTTAGGGCGAGATTAAGGGTCGCGGTAGAGGAATCGGGCAAATTAAGCCGTTGCTGAATAAAAACGATATAAAACGTGGCTGCCATAAATTCAAAGGCCGTAAATAGCCTCACAACCAGTGTGCGCCGAAAAACTTGATCTGAACGTACCGCTTTCCACAACAATTTGCTAAATTTTTCGGTCAGTTCGGCCTCGGTTTTATGCACCACTTCGCCGTCTTTTTCGCGCACAAATAAAATGCCGATCCACGATAACAAGAAACAAGCCCATGCAATGCCAATCACAGCCGCATAATTCAGCGGAAAAGGCAAGCCATCTGCCGAAAAAATGGGCGCAATGACAAACACCCCCGCGGCCAAACCTAACAGCGACGACACCAGCTGCGCCCCCGCAAATACGCGGCTACGCGCCCGCGCCGATAGATTTCGGCTAAGCATATCAAACCATGCCACCGTCGCTAGCGCATCGGCACTAGAAAAAATAAGCACGGCAAAAATAAGCAACCATACTGTTAAATTGGCTGATTTCGCTTGCGTAAATGCAATCCACAATGCAATAAAAAAATAGGTTTGCCGCCCAATTAACCCCGGAATGACCACATAGGGCTTCATTTTGGTTTTGCCATGCAAAAAATGCGCCACAAACAGTTGCGGCAACGCCCAACCGGCTGACCATGCCGGTGAAATAAGCCCAATCAAAAAGTTATCGGTGGTGAGGCGCGAAGCCAACGCCACTAAAATCGTAGTGACTGGTGCAAAATAAGTGCCGAGGTTGAAAAAGTGAATATCGGTAATATAGGCAAATAGGTTTCGACGGGTGTCGATACGCGCCGACTCAGGCGGGAGTGCAGTCGTAGGGGAATCGTTGGGTTCAATTTTTGTAATGCTTTCCACAAATTGTTGTATCATAGTCCGCTGATTTTGCAAACCATGAACCAGAATGCCAAAACCTTTGCGGAGAAAGCACTCGCCCGCGCATCGGGTAATTCCAGTGTTTCTACCGGTCAAATTGTCGATGTCACGCCAGACGCAGTGCTAAGCCATGATAACACTGCCGCAATTTGGAAACTTTTTAAGCAATTGGGCGTGTCAAATGTCAAATATCCTGACCGGCTGCGCATCACTCTAGATCATGCTGTACCAGCACCCTCGACCCAACATGCCCAAAATCATGCCGAAGTGCGGCGTTTTGTGGCAGAGCAAGGGGTAAAGCACGCATTTGAGGTCGGAC
Organism: uncultured Thermoflexus sp.; assembly: GCA_964560745.1. Lineage (GTDB taxonomy): Bacteria > Chloroflexota > Anaerolineae > J036 > Brachytrichaceae > AQU-03. The sequence continues at coordinate 556 of CAZLOF010000460.1, read as the reverse complement.
GCGGCATTTGTCATCAAGTTTTGAGCGAAGAAGCCTTGGTATTGCCCGGCCAAACAATTTTGGGGGCAGATAGCCACACCACGCATTATGGTTGGATGGGGGCATTTGGGGCCGGGGTTGGGCGTAGCGAGGTGGCGGCCTTGTGGGCAACAGGCGAATTGTGGTTGCGTGTGCCCGAAGCCATGCAAATTGAACTAACCGGCAAATTTCGGCCCGGGGTTACAGCCAAAGATTTTTGTTTGCAACTGATTGGCAAGTTAGGAGCCGACGGGGGGTTATATCAATCGATTGAGTTTTGTGGCGATGGTGTAACGCAAATGAGTTTAAATGACCGCATGACCATCCCCAACATGATGGCAGAGTTTGGGGCTAAAAACGCCTATTTGCCACCCGATGAAACCGTTTTTGCTTATTTGGCAGCCCGTTTAGCCAAAAGAATAGGCGGTTCAACAGAGGATTATTTACAACAATTACAAACACAGGCCATTTATGCCGATGCTGATGCCACTTATCACTCGCGTCATCACTTTGATTTGTCGGTCTTTGAACCTATGGT
>CAZLOF010000459.1:0-4305 GCA_964560745.1 uncultured Thermoflexus sp. | reverse complement strand
GTGATAGATCATGCGTAAGAGCATTGACCCCCAAATTTTGCTACTGGGTCTGCCTTTCACAATCACGGGTGAATTAAGCATTTCGGTGGTCACGGTGTCGAGCCAAGCATCAGAGGCGGCGATAATTTCATCATAGGCGGCCCAAACCACATTGAGCGCCGGGGTGCTGGCGGGTGCGCCATTGGCAAATTGCTCATTGATCCAAGGCAATAACGTCTTGTTTTGGGCCAGCATCAGCCAATAGCGTTGTTCTTGCCACGCCAAATGCCCAATATTCCAGCTCAGGCAATTCATTGGCATAAACCGTTGTTGGGCTTCGGCATCTGTAATGCCGATTAACCCGCGTTTAAACTCGCTGCGTGTAAAGCGCAATTGGTCGATAAGTGGGTGTGTCATAATAAAATTATATGATCAAGAATATCACATTATCTGCTGAGGTGGATGTCATTGAATAAGCGCAGCAACTGGCTTTTGAGGAGGGGACGACACTGAATAAGCTATTTCAAATATGGTTTGAAGGTTATGTTGCGCGGCCCGAGATCGGAAATCAGTATCAAATATTGATGAAAAAACTGACGCATGTACGACCGGGCAGACGTTTTTCACGTGAAGAAGCAAATTTAAGATGATACATCTCCAACCTATCACCCCCGTTAATTGGCGACAGGCCATTAAGCTAAAGGTTGCGCCTGCGCAGCAAGAATTTATCGCGTCGAATGTTTACTCAATCGCGCAATCAAAATTTGATGAAGTTGATGTTGATGGCACGGTCTGGCGGTTAACGCCATTGGCTATTTATGCCGATGATACGATGATTGGCTTTGCCATGTTTGGTTTGGAGCAAACCCAACAGTTGGCTGGCTACATTTTTCGCTTTATGATTGATGCCGAGCAACAAGGCAAAGGTCATGGCAAGGCCGCTTTTAAATTGCTGTTGGCGTATATGTTGACCGAAGCGCCAGCCACGACGCGCTATTTTGATATTAGTTATCACCCCGATAACCATATTGCCCGCAATTTATATGCCAAATTTGGTTTTGTTGAGACCGGCGAGATCATAGATGGTGAAGTGATCGCGAAGTGTGAGATTTCACGCCACTCCAAAACTTAACCCCAACTGGCGTAGCCATGTACGATAGGCAATTGCGACGCGGTCTGATTTGAGATGTAACTCGGCTTGCAGGTCAAGCGGCAGCAATTCCGGGCGTTGCTCTTCGACAATGGCGCGATCTTCTTCAAAAATGGCGGCGATGCGTGGCAAATATTCAACCCCAAGCCCGTGCGCATCGTTGCGCGTGTTGGTCGCCACAATAAACCAACCCGTGCTGTCTAATTCATCATGTGGGGTGATAGTCAGGATCATGCCATTTTGCGGCGATAAACCGTCACTTCGCATAGGCATGTGTTTGGTGAAATGGGCTGTGAGGGGACGAAATGCGTGATAGGTATAGGTCACTTTGCCCGACACCCCGCCAAATGGGTCGGGTTGATAAACCAAGATTGGGTCTGATTCGACACCGTTGGGGGTAATGCGGGCTTCAAAATCGCCCATTTCGGGGCGTTTGGGGTCGCCCAACACACCCTCATGCACAAATGGAAAATGGGCGGCATCGAGATAATTTTCGATGAGGCGTGGCCCATTGGCCTTAATGTGTGGAAATGGACCACATACTGCGCCGACGAACCCTGCGGTGTCCCATTCTGGAAAAGGGGGAATATCATTGGCAGGTGTGCCAAGACAAGCCCAAACCAGCCCATACTGCACTTTGGCAGCATAAGTTTTGACCCTTGCTTTGGTTGGCGGGGTTTGTTCGGGGTGCGCTGGTATACGCACACATGCGCCATCGCTGTTATAGATCCAACCGTGATAAGGGCATTGCAGACAGCCATCGATGATTTTGCCGCGTGAGAGCTTGGCCCCACGATGAATACATAGATCTTGCCAAACCTGAATATGATCGGTTTGCGGGTCGCGCCAAACGACAAGGTCTTCACCGAGCAAACGCACCCGCAAAACGGAGGTAGTGGCAAGTTGTTCGAGGCTGACGACAGGGTGCCAATCATTTAGGAGGACAGGGTCTTGGATCATATGGGTAAATTGTAATGGCTAAATTTCGAGGTTTTTAGACATTACAAAATCGTGAAAATGAATGTCATTGACCCAAACCGAAGTGTGACCAGTGACTAAAAAACCATGTTTTCGATAAAACGCGATGGCACGGTGATTATGCTCCCATACGCATAACCAGATCAAGGGGCTGTTTTTGTCACGTGCGAATGTAATTGCCTTAGCCAATAGCTGTGCCGCCAAGCCTTTGCTATGGTGATGAGGCGATACGTAAAAGCGTTCGATCTCGATTGAATTGTGCGGAGGCGTGGCTTGGCTGTTGGGGGGCAATACGCCATAGCACATTTGGTTAACCCCGACCACATGCCCATTTACCCGCGCCAAATGGCTAAAGCGGTTGGGCTGTTGTAGTAGATTTTTAACTTCGGTCGGGTTGAATGTGTCATTTAGGTATTGGGTTAGGGTGGGTTGGGGGATGACGCTGCCGTAAGTGTGGGCAAAAATATGCGCCATAAAGGGTGCAATGTCGGGCGCATCATTGGAGTGGGCGCGGGTGATTTCTGGATGATTGCCTGTGTATGTCACGGGATGTTGAGACGTTGTGGTATTGGAAATAGAGTAAATTATAGAGTGAGATTGATGCGATAATTCAGAGTGCTAATATGAACACGGCCCAAAAATCTACCATGATTCTGGTTGGCGAGCATGAGCCAGCGCACCCATTGCCGCGTAAAGGTAAACGCGGTTTTGGTCGATTTGCGCTTGCGTTGACTGCTTTTGCCACATTTGCATTTTTATACGTGCCTATTGGGGTTCTCATTTTGTTTTCGTTTAACAATGCCCGTAATAGCATTGAGTGGCGTGGCTTTACGCTGCAATGGTATGAAAAGATGTTGACGAATGATGCCTTGATCGAAGCGGCGGTCAACTCACTTATCATTGCTACGTTGTCAACATTTGGGGCGACGGTGATTGGCACATTAACGGCGTTGGCGATGGAGCGTTATCAGTTTAAAGGCAAATTGGTGTGGGATGGGCTACTGTATATGCCCGTGATCATCCCCGAAGTGGTGGCCGGTGTGTCATTGTTGATGTTTTTTGCATTATTAGGGATTGAACGCGGGTTGTTGACGTTGGTTGTGTCGCATATTGCGTTTTCGATGCCCTTTGTTTATTTAACTGTGCGGGCGCGTTTGGCCGATTTTGACCGGCGGGTAGAAGAAGCGGCGGCTGACCTTGGGGCCAATGATTGGCAAACTTTTTGGCGCATTACGTTTCCCTTGCTTTTGCCGGGCATCATTAGCGGCGCATTATTGGCATTTACCTTGTCGATTGATGACTTTATTATTTCACTGTTTGTCAATGGTCAAGGCTGGAATACGTTGCCCATTTATATTTGGTCACAAATTCGTAAGATTACATCGCCCGAGGTCAACGCAATTTCGACTGTGATGTTGCTTATCTCAATTTTTATTGTGTCGTTGTCGGTCTTGATTCAGCGCCGCAATGAGAAATAGATAGAGGTAAAAATTTTTCGTCGCAATGACTATCTCTCTGTCCCCTACGGGACAGAGAGATAGTCATTGCGACATTACCTCCTTATAAATTGCCACTATATAAATTGCCACTACTTTTTAAGCCTTTAATCGTATTTATAATGTGCGTATGGTTGTAAAAATAGCAACTGTGATTAAAAGCTAAAAATTAACAGAGAAGAAGAGAAGAACCCATGAAATTAATTCACAACTTGAGCGCAATTTGCGCCACCGCGCTGGTTTTGGCTGCCTGTGCCCCAGCAGCTACCCCGGCTCCCAAGCCAACCGAAGCCCCGAAGCCGACGGCAGCCCCGACCCAAGCACCAGCCCCAACCGCCGCCCCTAAGCCAACTGATGCGCCCAAGCCGACGGATGCCCCCAAGCCAACCGACGCGCCCAAGCCGACAGAAGTGCCAGCTACTGCAACCCCATCGGCCCCCAAGCCATTGGTGGTAGACAAAGCCAAGTTGACCAAACAACTTAACATTTATTCATGGTCAAACTATTTCAAAGACAGCCTTGTAAAGGCGTTTGAGAAAGAATATGGTGTCAAGGTCAAGATCGATACCTATGAACAAAACGAAGAGATGTATGCCAAGTTTAAGGCGGGTGGCAACCCAGGCTACGACATCATTGTGCCAACTGACTATATGGCTGCCAAGATGATCAAGCAGGAGCGGCGGGCGCTGACCTTCGTCGTCA
>CAZLOF010000458.1:0-4312 GCA_964560745.1 uncultured Thermoflexus sp. | reverse complement strand
ATATCACACAACACGCCGCCATAGCGTTCTTTCATAAAAAACCAATCGGCGCGACCTGCCGCGTTGGGTTTGCGGGCTGTAGGTAGGTTGGTGCGATGTGGCCCAAGGCCGACTGTTTGCACCAAGCGCCCAATTGCGCCAGCGTGTACCAATTCACCAGCTTTGACGGTGCTGCGGGTTTCAAAATGTTCGCTGTAGCAAATGCTATAAATGCGCTGGGTTTCGGCTTGCACATGGCGCACCTCGTCGAGTTGGGCAAGGGTGGTCATGCCGGGTTTGTCGCTCATATAATCTTTGCCATGTCGCATTACTTCGATGCCGAGCGGGGCACGCTCGGCGGGGATGCCGGCGCTGATTACAAGCTGAATATTGGGGTCTTCGAGAATGGCGCGTTTGTCGGCTACTCGTTTGACTTGCGGGAATTTGGGGGCAAATTCGGCGGCGAGATCTGGCTCTGGGGCATACCAAGAAACGAATTTTGCGCCTGCGTTGAGCAGGCAGGCGATTTGGCCGTAAATATGGCCGTGGTTGATGCCGATGACGGCGAAGTTAATCATGGGGGCAACTATAACCTGAAAGACTGCATAATGGTAAAAATTGCCACCGCTGCCAATCCCACTGCAAACAAACCGGCATAAAACGCCACCCCCCACAAGCCCAGTTGCAGCGCCAAAATCAATGACACCCCGTTCCAAAGCGCAAAGGCCAATTCGGCAAACACGATACGGTCGAGGCCAAGCGTATAGTGATTGTGTGAGGCCGCGTTGGCAATGGCAAAACCAGCCCCCGATTTGGGCGTACGCTCGAAGGCGTGTGGGCGATGGCTAAATAATTGCAAGGCGGCACGGCAGGTATTCAGCATCATGCCTGCGCCTAGCCCTGATAGCAAGAAGATGCGTGGTAGCTCGGCGGCCCAGCCGCGCCCGCGCCGCATTTGTGCTACCATAAACATAAGGGTGGGGGCAAATGCGGTGATGTTGAATAGCCAGGTTGAATTAAATACTTGGGCGGGCACATCTACCCAACTGATAATGAGCAAGAGCGGCAGATATAACAAGCTGACCAGCGCCATCCACAATTGAATGGTGTAGGCGGTGAGGTGTAAGGCGGCTTGCGATTTGTGACGTAGCGGTAAGGCCGATGTCATGACGGCGGGTAATAATTTGCGGGCAGTTTGAAAACTGCCAAAAGCCCAGCGCCGTTGTTGGCGGCGAAAGGCGGCAAAATGGTCAGGCAGTTCGGCGACGACTTCGACCTCATCAAGGTAAACCCCACGCCAGCTTTTGAGCGCGGCGCGGTATGACAGGTCGAGGTCTTCGGTTAGGGTGTCGGCGGTCCAGCCGCCAGCATCTTCGATGGCGGCGCGCCGCCAAACGCCAGCCGTGCCATTAAAGTTGAAGATGTGGCCGCGTTGGCTGCGGGCCTGTTGCTCGATGGCAAAATGCCCGTCGATGCCCATTGCTTGCAAAATAGACAGCAGCGATGAGGTGCGGTTGAGGTGCCCCCAACGGGCCTGCACAAAGGCAATTTTGTCGGCGGGGTTGGTCGTGAAATGAGGCATGACATGCCGCAAATAGTCGGGGGGCGGTAGAAAATCGGCATCAAAAATAGCAATAAATGGGCTATCGGTTAAGGTTAGCCCATAGGCTAAGGCCCCGGCCTTGTAGCCGATGCGTTGGGGACGTTGCACGTGGCTGATGTTGACCCCACGGCTTTGCCAATGCGCGACGGCGGTGCTAACGATGCCTGTGGTTTCGTCGGTTGAGTCGTCTAATACTTGAATATGCAGTTTTGGGGCGGGGTAGTTGAGTTGAGCGGCGGCATTGATCAGCCGTTCGGCCACATACATTTCGTTGAAAATGGGTAGCTGGACAGTGACCGGTGGGGCATGGTGCATTGGTTGTTGCGGATGGGCTTGGCTTTTGGCAGGGTGTTGCCACAACACGATTGTGGTTAGGTATAAAAAATTGACCCCGTAAACAGCCAAGACACATAAGGCCACCAAATAAATGGCGGCCAAAATAATTAAGATGATTTCGAGCATAAATTGAGACATAGCCCCCATGTAATGCCATGCCAAAGGCGGCCCCAGCCGCTTTGCCATGGGTAATAATCGAATAAACCGATGCTGATTAAGACCACAATGAGCATGATGGGCATGATCGAGCCGTGTGTGAGGGCGTTGGCGGTGCTGCCGCTAAATTGCTGGTAAGCACGCCTCAACATTTTCAGCATGACTGTGACATAAATAACAAGGCCAAGTACGCCTAATTCAAGTGCGATAACGAGCGGCACAAGATGTGGTGGTTGGTAATCGAGTGGAAATTTCGGATAGGCGATTTGTAGCGCTTGTGGAATTGAACTCATGCCTAGCCCAAGCCCCAAATGTTGCCGCAAAATGGGCCAAGCGGCTTGATTAAGGTAGGCGCGTTCAAGTTGACCGGCGGCGTTGCTTAGGCTGCTGCTGGTGTCGAGGCGGGTGGTAAAGGCGGGTAGGGTGGTGATGAGGATCGGTATTAGTATTGCGAGTGTCGCCGCATGGGTGGTGGCGAGGCGGCGTAGGGCGAAGCGTTGCCGCCGCCAGATCAATAGGCCTAGCCCTGCCGCTAAACCCATCACCCACGCCAGCCACGCGGCGCGCGAGAATGTGAGATAGAGCGTGGTGAGGCCGAGCGCGATGGTGACAATTTGCAGCAATCGTGCTTGTTTGGTGGGGCTAAAGGTAATGACGAGCAACGCCAAGGCCAATGCGCCCGCCAGTGTGTTGGGGTGATCTGCCAAGCCATAGGCCCGCAAAAAACGCGATTGACCCAGCAAAATCACACTCACGCCACGCACTTGCGGGTCGAGTTCCCATTCGCCTAGCGCCTGTAGCCCTAGCGAGTGTTGTTGCCACACTTGGGCAATGCCGATGAGACTTTGGCTGACGACAAATAGACTGAGGGCGATGATGAGGGTGTGGGCGCTGTGGGGCTGGCGCATGAAATAAAGCCCGGCGCTTGCCAAAATTACCCATTGGGCCATTTGTGCAAAGGCCAAAAGTGGGTCGAGGGCGGTGGCGCTGCTGATCAGCATGGTTAGCCCAAGCCCCACCATTGGTGCATAGGCGGTGCTAAGATGGCTGGGCAGGGCTGGGGGCGAATGGCTGACGCGATGGAGACACACGGCTAAGAATGCTGCAAGGGTGCTGGCGGGCAACAAGATATGGGTAAAATCACCATAAATGGGCGGTATGGGGCGCTCGATGAGCACAATGCGCCAGCGTAATGGCGCGGCAAAGACGGCTACGCCAAACAAAATTTGGCTTAGGGCGGCTAATTTAGACATGTAAGCACCACCATTGAAAGGGCGAATATGCGCCGAGGCCCAGCCGTCGCCGCAGCCGATTTTTGAGGGCGGATGGGTCATACATCAAACGTGGCTGAAATTGCAGCCAACTGGTGATATCGTGGGCGTGGTAATGTTGGGCTAATTCTGGCACGCCGAGGCGTTGATAATATTGGCGGCTGGCAAGATTGGCTTTGGGTAGCGTTTTTTGGGTGTAAAACGGGCTGTCGAGAATGTGAATCTGACCGTTGGGGCGTAACAGGTTTTGCCAGAGCCGCACTTGCGCGGGTAAATTGGCGAAATATTGCACGGCGCTGGCGAGAATGATGATGTCGAAATAGGCTGGGGCGTGGGCGGCGAGATGTTTGGCTTCGCCGAACACGAATGCCAAATTTGGCACGGGTTTAAATACGCTGGCAGCTTGCTCCAGTTCGTGTCGGTTGATATCAAGGCCGATGACGGCGCTGGACGTGAGGGCAGTGGCAATTTGGTGGGTCAGCCAGCCATTGCCGCTGCCAATTTCAAGCACACGCAGTGTTGCGGTGGTGGTTTGCTGCTTTAAGTATTGAATGAGGCGATGGGCCGACTCGGCTCTGGCACGCCATTCGTGGGCTAATGGGTGTGAGGCTGGTGGGTGGGGCAATTGATGTAACAATTCATCATTGTAAAGGCGGCCTTCTTGTTGGCGCACCTGCAAATAGGTCTGTGTGAATCTGCCGAAGTCATCATGGTTGGCGATTTCGACAATGCCATTTAGGCGGGGCAAGGGGGTGAGCCAATTAAACATGGGTATATTGGGCCGTGAGCATGACATAATCGCCCATGCGATTGAATGGCCAGCTTCGGCCAAAAATTTCATCTTGGCGGCACAGCCAATGAAAAAGACGTGGTAAGCGACGCGGAAATGCCTCGAGAAATGATGGTGGACTGAATAGCCCGATGCTTTGTAATTGACGCAAGCTAAATTGCGGGCCGAGTGCTTGCA
>CAZLOF010000457.1:1842-4313 GCA_964560745.1 uncultured Thermoflexus sp. | reverse complement strand
GGCCAGCACCTCGGTAAAAACGGCTGCCGATAAAGCCAAATCGCAGGTAAACCACACCGCCCACACCGCCGCCACCAAGGCCAGCGACATTGCCGGCCAAGCCAAAACACAGGTGGGCCAAGTGGCACAAAAAACAAGCGATAAAGCCGGTGAGTTGGCCAATAAAGCCAGCAGCACCGTGAGCAACGCCGCCGAGCAAGTGTATGGCAATGTCAAAGACGAATTGCACTATCGCCGAAACCGCGCCAATTATGCCGAAGCCATCCAAAAATGGGCCACAACCCCGCCACAAAACGCCAATGAAGCAAGCCAAACGGGAACACCCGAATGGGCAGCCGTGGCAGCGTGGGTGCAACAATTGCCAGCCAAAGACCTGCAAGGGTTTACCGATGGCATGGCGCACTATTTAGAATCATTGGGTTTAAATATCGACTGGGTGGTCAATCCACGTTTTCCGCTTGCGCCCCATGTTCAGCAAAGCATTAACCAGAGCGCGTGGCAATATGGGGTATCGGCATGGCAGGCCCAACAAGCCAGACCTGCCCTTCATGCCCAATTAGCCTATGAAGCGTGGACCGCAACCCCCGAAAAATATATGACCTTTGGGCAACAATTGTTTGAAAAACTAAGCACCCGTGGCCTTGTTTCCATCCCACCTGACATTGTTTTTGCCGATGACAAAGCCCGCGCCAAAAGCTTGGTCGAAATCGCTCAAAATGCCTATGCCTTGCACCCACAAGACTTTAACGCCGTATTAAATAGTTGAGAGTTGAAGGTTGAGAGTTGAGAGTTGAGAGTTGAGCATTAGCCTTCAACCCTCAACCCTCAACCCTCAACCCTCAACCCTTAACTCTTAACCCTCAACCCTCAACTACTGTGGCTTCATCTCGTCGCTCGTTACGGGCCGTTACCAATGATCAATTTGGCGCATCCCTATTTGGGCTGGTGGTCGCCTGCCTCATCACAATCTTGTGTTTGGGTTGGTTATTATTTGCCCAAGTCGATATCAACGAGGCCTCTAGCACTGCCTATATCGCACGCGACGGCAGTGTTATTGCAACCTTCGAGCCGAGCATCTTTGCCAAATTACGCCCGGGTCAATTTACAATTATGACCGTCGCCAACAGCAGCCGGGTGTGGAAAGGCGCAGTCGCCGAGATCGCCAACCGCAGTGTAAACCGCCTAGAGCCAAATACAATCCGTATTTATCCGACCACCGACATCCCCAATATTGAAATCGACCAAGTAAAAGTGCGGGTCGCTACCCTTTCGCCGTTGCAATACGCCCTACGCGCCAGATAAACCCCTTCTAAGCAGCGATATCTACCATGCCTTTATCCTCTTCACAATGGTTCTGGCCCATCCAACAATGGCCTGACGCAGTGGAAACCCTCGCCCGCGAGGCAAAACTTGCGCCCATCATGGAAACGGCCAACCTGCCAAAATTACGACAAGAAGAGATGCCCCTTAATGCTCAAAATATTGAACTCGTTGCAACGTATTTGGGGGTTGAATCTGAACCGATTCAAGCAACGTATAACGATATCGACGCAATCTTAAAATTTGAGGGACCAATGCTCTTGGCTGTCCCCAATCTTGCATTAGATGCGCCAGAATTGTTGCTGGTGCTGGCAGCGCAAGGCCAACGCATCTGTGTCATCACCCCCACGCTAACCAAAATATGGGTGCCCTTGCCCCGCTTACGCCATCGCATCTGTGAGGCTACCGAAACCCAAGCCATTCGCGCCCTTGATGGGATTTTAGATAAAGCCGCGCTGCCGCCCAAACAACGCGACCGCGTGTGTCAAAAATTGCTGCGTGCCCAATTAACCAAAACCCAAATTTGCGATGGTTGGCAATTACGCTTGTTGCCCAACAGCCCACTTTTGCAACAAGCCAGTGAATTTGGCGTGCCACGACTGATCGCCATCTTGTTCATCGCCATTGGGTTGGTACAGGCCAGCATTGTGGGGGCATGGGTCATGTTGGGGCAAAGTCTGCTCAATGGCAACGACTTAAACAGCGCCAACGTCAGTTTACGCACTGCCTCATTAGGGGCATGGTTTATTTTGTTGATCTTCGGGTTGGGGTTCCAATTATTGTCATACAACGCCAGCGGGCGTATCGCCGCACTATTAAGCGGGGCCTACCGCCGCACCTTGTTATATGGGGCGCTTAAATTACATCCTAATGAAATTCGACATCAGGGCGCGGGCGAGTTTCTAAGCCGCACCATTGATGCAGATGCCATTCAACAAGGCACGTTGTGGGGGGCATTTGAAGTGGTATGGGCCGCTAGCCAAATTATCTCGGCCTTTACGATATTGTTAGCCAGTGATAGCAGCTTAATCAGCGCGGGTTTATTGTTGGGCATTTTTCTGTTGCAAATGGCAGCCGCCACCGGCTACTGGCGCGATTCTGGTATTTGGCAAAACAGCCTGCGCCACATTACCAACCGCATGGTTGAAAAT
>CAZLOF010000457.1:0-1832 GCA_964560745.1 uncultured Thermoflexus sp. | reverse complement strand
CCCAACAACCGCCCGCCAATTGGTATGACGAAGAATATCGCGATGCCGAAAATTATTATCGGTTTTCAAAAAAACAAGCCACCTTTCGCACCGCCTTAAATGGGCTAACCCATTTGTGGGTGGTTTTCGGTATTGCTGGTTTAATTTGGAGTTTTAACCAATACACCCTATCTCAAACCGAAATTGCCATTCGGCTGGGGGCCATTTTATTGGCCTTACAAGGGTTAAGCGGGATGGAAAAGCAAATTATTGCATTTGTGCGAATTCAACGCTCATGGGATCAAGTCAAGCCGATTTTTAGCGCCGCCCAGCGCTCACCCGAAAAAGGCTTGGCAGCCCTCTTTGCCCAACGCCGCCGCCCCAAGATCAACAAGCCACAAACACTATTGGCCGCCCATAACCTCTCGTTTCGTTATGCGGGGCGTGGGCGCTTGGCGCTCAATAATGTCAATTTGCATATCAATAGCGGCGAACGGTTGTTGATCGAAGGCCCATCGGGCGGTGGCAAATCAACCTTGGCATCGGTTTTAGCCGGGCTAAATATGCCAGAATCGGGGTTATTGCTCTTGCACGGCTTCGACCGTGCCAGCATGGGGTTATCGACATGGCGTAAATCGGTGGTCATGGTTCCGCAGTTTCACGAAAATCATATTTTTTTCGGCACATTTAGTTTTAATCTGTTGATGGGGCGGCGCTGGCCAGCCACACCCGATGATGAACAAGCCGCCATCGATATTTGCACCGAACTCGGTTTAGATCATCTCATTAACCGTATGCCCTCGGGGATGCAGCAAATTGTGGGCGAAAGTGGTTGGCAGCTCTCACATGGCGAACGCAGCCGCTTGTATATTGCCCGTGCGCTCTTACAAGAAGCCGATATCCTCATTTTGGATGAAAGCTTTGGGGCACTTGACCCTGAGAATATGGCACGCGCCATGCAATGCGTATTGCGCCATGCCCCAACCATGTTGGTTATTGCCCATCCTTAAAACTAAATGATGAATGCCGCTGATCGTCGTTTTTTTGTGCCCGAAGTCATTCAAACTTCGGATATGGACTGTGGCCCAGCCGCTTTAAAAGCGCTGTTTGAGGGCTTTAACGTCTCGCTGAGTTACGGGCGATTGCGCGAAGCCTGCCAAACCCAAGTCGATGGCTCTTCGATTGACACCATCGAAGATGTGGCGATAAAGCTGGGCATGAATGCCCAACAAACCATGCTGCCTCCCGATCATTTGCCCTTGCTCGAAGCCGCAGCGCTCCCAGCCTTGGTCGTGGTGGCATTGGCGCAAGGGCAAACCCACTTTGTCATTGTGTGGCGCATGCATGGGCCTTTTGCCCAGGTGATGGACCCCGGCAAAGGGCGGCGCTGGGTAAGATGGCAGAAATTTGTTGACGACATTTTTATTCACCATTTCCCCATTTCAGCCGAGCTATGGCGAACATGGGCTGGGCAAGATGAATTTTTGAACCCCTTGAGACATCGGATGCGCTTGATCGGAATTGCTGAAACAACCCAAAACGAATTGATTGACAGCGCATTAGAAGACCCAACGTGGCGCGGTATTGCCGCCTTAGATGCCAAAGTACGGATGCTAACCGCATTGGTAGATGCCGACGGCTTAACGAAGGGTGAACAAGCCAGTATGTTGCTACAATCGTTTACCACCAACGATCTGGCGCTCATCCCAGAACATTATTGGTATGTTTCAGGTAGCCCACCCACTGCCAACCGCCCAACCGATGATACGATGCCCGAAGACCCTAGCGATGACACGGCGGACAATGAGACCGAATCAACCGAGCAGATTATTTTGCATGGGGCGGTGTTGCTG
>CAZLOF010000456.1:0-4316 GCA_964560745.1 uncultured Thermoflexus sp. | reverse complement strand
CAACCGTGTATAAAATTGCCTTCGCCAAAAAAATGCTGAATTTCAGGGGCATTGGTCATCAGATCACGTGCCCGTTCAAGGCCGCCGCCGGTGTTTTTGGTGGCGACAAGGTTTGGCACAACATCGGCAATGCGGCGATAGTCGCGCCCAGTGAGCAGGCGTTTGGTGCGCGGCAAGTTGTAGTGCAAAAAGCCCGAATCGGGGAACGCGCCACACACATCGACAAAAAAGCGCATCATTTCTTCGTCACGCAAGGCTGCCCAACTGGGCAGCGAGATTTGAAAGGTGCGAAAGCCAGCGTCATGCGCCATTTGAATGCGCTCGATGATGTTGGCGCTTGAAAGCCCAATCACCCCGACCATGGCATGAACATCGGGTTTGTTGGTTTCTTCGCGGAAAATGTGTACAATTTGTTTAAATCGCGCTGTGTCAACCGCATAGCCTTCGCCAGCGGTGCCAAAAATATAAACATGCTTGAACCCTTGTGCCAAGACGGTTTGCACTTCCCGGCGAAATAGATCTTCCATCAGTTGTTCATGTGCATCCCAAGGCACTTCGCACGAAATGAGGATGGCTTGCGGGTAACGTTGTTTAATCATAGTTATTTAAAATAAGTGAAGTTGTCAGACAAATATGATTTTAGCCTGACGTTGTATTTTGTCAAGCTGTAAAATATTTGATAATTATGATCGACAAAACTCACCTCCATCAGGTTTACCTGAACGGCAAGCTGTTGCCACGTGACCAAGCCATGATCTCGGTATTTGATTCGGCAGTGATGCTGGGCGATACTGTAACCGAATCGACCCGCACCTTTAACGGCGTGCCGTTTAAGCTGGATGCACATATCGACCGGCTGTATAAATCGCTCAAGATTACGCGCATTAACCCGGGGATGACGGCAGCCGAGATGAAGGCGTTGACGCTGCAAGTGTTGGCAAGCAACGCCCATTTGTTAGCCGAGGGCGAAGATTGCTGGATTGTGCATAATATTTCGCGTGGGCAATCGGTGGCTGGGGCAGACCCAACGGTGCAGCGCTCACCGGCGACGGTTATTATTTTTACTTCGCCCATGATTTTGACCGATTGGGCCGGTTTTTACACCGAGGGGTGTCACGCCGTCACCCCACCCAGCCGTGCGATGCCGCCGCAAGCGCTCGATGCACGCATTAAAAATCGCAGTCGCATGGCCTATACCTTGGCAGAGATCGAAGTGAAGCTGGTTGACCCGAAGGCGCAGGGCATTTTGCTCGATATGAATGGCAATATTGCCGAGAATAAAGGCGGCAATTTTTTTGTGGTTGAAAATGGCGTGCTTAAAACGCCCTCAACCAGCAATGCCTTGGCTGGCATCAGCCGCGCCACCATTCTTGAACTGGCGCAAACGCTGCACATTCCATTGCGCGAATGCGACTTGCAGCCATACGATGTGTATACGGCGGATGAGGCATTTTTTACCAGCACGCCTTATTGCATCATGCCAGCCACGCGCTTTAATGGGTTGCCGGTTGGTGATGGCACGGTCGGCCCTATTACGCGCCGCTTGTTGGCGGCATGGAGTGCATTGGTGGGGGTGGATATTGTGGCGCAGGCAAAGCGACAGTTGTCAAATTTTTAAAATGTAAGACTGGTTTCATGATGGCTGCCCTAAGCTATGCTTGGGGTAGCCATCGTGAAACCAGCGAAATTTTTTAGATTTATACGGCGTGATGGGCCGCCTGTCGCCCAAAGACAAGGCCGAGGCATAAGCCACCGGCATATTGCTCATTGTGAACACCGCCTGAATCTGCACCGGCGGCATATAGGCCCGGAATAACCCGTGCACTACGGTCGATGACTTGGGCGTTTTCGTTAATTTGCAGACCGCCCAAAGTAAAGGTGATGCCCGTTGTTAACCCAAGTGCGTAAAATGGTGGCTTGCGCAAGGCATTGGCGGTGGCTTTGCGCGGAATACGCAATTGGGCGGCGCTGCCATTGGCAACGGCCTGATTAAACTTGCGCAGGGTGGTGAGTGCACCCTTGCCATAAACACCAAATTGGGTCAGCCCCTCGCACAAAGCTTCGAGGGTGTTCGCCTTGAGGCCGGGTGCGCCCAAAGCCAAAGATTCGTAAAACGTATCGGTGGCGCGTGCGCCGCCACCGGCCGGGCGCACGGCAAAATTGCGATAGACATCGTCGTCATATAGCACAAAGGCCAGTGCATTGGGTTCACGTGCCACATATTGGCAACTGGTTTCATCGCCTACCGATTCATCACAAAAGCGCTCGCCATACACATTCACCAAAACCGACTGGGCGCTGTGATAGTGGGTGTAAGCGATAAAGTCGTGGGTGGGCACGACGGCGGGCGGGGCGGGGATGAGATGCCCATAAAAACTGCTCATGCCGATGCTGGGTGCTGCGCCAAGTGCCGTGCCCATCAAATAGCCATCGCCGGTGTTGTTTGGGCTACCGCGCAACACCAAACGGTCTGACCAACGCCCGAAAAACTGCGCCCGCAAGGCGCGATTGCCCTGAAAACCGCCGCTGCTCAGAATGACCGCATCGGCTTCAAGCTGATCGAGTGCGCCTGTTTGGGTGCGTATTTCTACCCCTGCGACTGGCCCAGCCGCACTTCGAATCAAACGCTCGACTGGGCTGTTTAATCGCAGGTCGCCCCCAAGCGCTAAAAAGCGTTCGAGCATGGTGGCGACAAAGGTACGCGGGTTTGGCTCCATTAAATAGGTTACTCGGTCTGGCAGCGAGTCAAGCCGCGTCAGTGTGGCCCCATGTCCTCGTAGCCAATCGATGCCCGCTTGGTAGCCATCCACCAACACGCGCCCAAGAATGGGGTCGCCCAAGGGCACTAAACGCCGTAGGTCGGCATAGCTGGCGGCGCACCATACTGTGCCGCCCGACATCGCCAGCGACCCGCCGGGGGTAGCGCCTTTTTCGATCAGGGTGACGTGTGCGCCAAGTTCACGGGCTTGTAATGCACTGCATAAGCCGGCCATGCCAGCGCCAACGACAATGATTTTTTTCATATTCTTAATAACTGGACAATGTCACATTTGCAACAGCGAGCAAGGTTTTGCCGATTTTGCATGTTTTTTAGAGGTTGTATAAAAACGCTGCAATTTGCCTCTCACGAAGCTCACAAAGAACACAAAGGGTTTAAAAAAACACCTTCTTTGTGTTCTTTGTGAGCTTCGTGAGAGATTTTTGTATTGATAAAAATAGTTTTTATATTAACGCTTATACATTCCAACGGCTGGGGTTAATGCCGGGGGCTTCGTTTGCCATATTGGCTGGGCGGTTGGGTACATTAAAGTCAAAATTGGCCGTGTTGAGGCTCTTAAATAGCTTGCGCACATGTGGCGGCAGGGTGGCTAATTTTGCTGGGTCCCAATCCGGCACTTCGACGATAGGCGGCGACCACGCGGGGCGATAAGCAATGGCTAACAAACGTCGATCTTCTTGGCTGCGATTGGGGTAGTTGGCATGAAAAACCGACTGATTGATGATAGCGGCTGACCCGGCTGGGCAGCAAATCATGACCGATTCGGGGTGGGTGAGGTAACGTTTATAGGGGTTGGCATCGCTGTGCATCGACAAATGGGAGTGGGGCAATACCAATAAGGGGGCCTTGGCTGGGGTTAGGTCGTCCAAGTACCACAAGACCCGCACCAATTTGGGGGCGCTCGATTGCATGCCAAAGATTTTTGAGCCGTAAGGTTGGGCATCGGTGTGAATGGCGATGCCCGGATGCCCCGGACGTGAGAGTGCGAAGACGCAGGAGGTGACGACCAATTCATCGCCAAACAAGGTTTCGAGAAAATGGGTGATGGTGGGATTGGCGATCAGGTCGATGCTGTTGGGCGAATTTGACCATTGCACATTGCTGTGCCCGCGCTGGTTTTCGCTATAGTCGGTGCCGATGGTCGGCAATTGGTCTAGCTCGGCCTTAATCGCCGCGACTGTCGCTGGGTCGATGACAGATGGGAATAACACATAGCCCTCAATTTCGAGGTGTTTAATGCGTTGTGCTGTGTTGAGCGCGGCCCAATTGGTTGTGTCGAGTGTGGCGGGGTATTCGGCTGGTCGATTTTCCATTTGTATTTTCCTATTTTGGTGGCACAGATTTTGCCGAAATCACAGTTACGCTATCTTTGTAGAGTAACTGTGATTTTGGTATTATGTCTATTGGACGGAAATCATATTTTCAAATTGCTGTTAGTATATAATAGTTGTCTGACAAATTTATTGTAGTATATAGAATAAAGCTTGTCAAGCCGATAATTGCATAAGTTATGCCGCTATGTCAATGATGCAAGAAC
>CAZLOF010000455.1:0-4355 GCA_964560745.1 uncultured Thermoflexus sp. | reverse complement strand
CGGGCTGGGTCTTAGCCGCCGTAGGGCGGCTTTGTGCGTCTAGCGTGCGAATTCTATTCGCCGCGTGATATTTGGATGATCAACCACCATAACAACTTTGTAACGAATAAAGACACCTCACCACACCCTCGGTAAAATGCGATACTTCACCCGCTGCATATAGTCACGATATCCGCTCAAGTCTCGCAGCAGCACGGCTTCTTCATTCTTAATCCGCGCCGCCAACAATGGCACAATAAGCAGCGCAGGCAAAATGGCCCAATATGACCCCAAGGCCAATGACGACATGATATACATGCTGCCCGATCCCAAATACATGGGATGCCGGACAAAGCTGTAAGGGCCACTACTGATGACCTTTTGATCTTGCGCCACTTCGATAATGCGCGAAGCATATTGATTTTCGCGGAACACCCAAAACACCAAGGCGAAGCTCAGCAGCACCACCCCATCCGCCAACAAAACCAGCCACGTTGGCACATGCGACCAGCCAAAACGGCGGTCGAACCCGGGCAAAATGAAGGCCAGCACAAAATAGATCAAGGAAGCGCCAATGATTCGCTTTTGCTCAGCCTCCTTTTCTTTCATTTGCATTCGGCGGGCCAATAGTTCGGGTGAATATTGAAACAAATAGACCGCCATGACCAACATTGGCGCGAGAATAACCGCCAAATAGACCCACGCCTGCCAATAGTCGAATGTGCCGGCAGGCCAAAAGAACATTGCCAAAAACACCGGTACGCTGACCAAAATCCGCGTTGTGACCATTACAAACAATTGTCGCTTTGAAGGCATTGCGTTTTTCATCGTTCCTCCTTATCACCCAATACCATATTAACCCAAAGCACACGCTTGTAAAGTGTTAGCCATAATGCCAACGCGCCCGTCGTTCGTCGCGTTGATGCCACAAAATAGGCTGAGAGAAATTAGGGTTCTTGTGAGAGCAATTCGTCATTGTTTTCCTTATACTTTTGTTCATAAGACAATAAACAAACAAACAAAAGGAAAATAAAAATGAACAGCAAAAATTCTTTCAAATTGATCGACCTACTCATCGCCGGTGTTATCGCCGTTTCGGTAAATGTGCAAAGCAGTTACGCTTCGTCAGAAGTGCCGATTTCACCCAATCAACCTATCAGCAACAATGGCAACTTGTTTTTGCCGATAGAATGCAGCGGGATCAGCACCGATGGCATGACACCCAATAGCTGGGCGTTTGCGATGAACTTTAGCACCAGCCAAGCCTCGCCCAAGGGCTGTATGGTGACGATGAATGCGCAATCACAAGTGAGCAAGCAAACGGTGCAATGCCTCAACAACGGCAATGTGCAAATTGGCAACGGGCAAGCCACCTTCAGCGGCAACAATTACCTCGAATGCCCGCTCAACCTAAACAACTACTTTGCCGGATTGCCCGCCAGCGTCAGCTACAATAATTTGACGATGGAAGCGCGTTATATGACCATGTGGAACAGCGGCAGCAGCAGCGGCGAAAATCCGGTATTCACCCACCCTAGTGTGCGCTATGCCTTGCCAGTGGATTGGGCAGCGGGCATCGTCGGGCTAACCACCCGCATCGGCAACGAATGGCTGGGCTGGCAATATAGTGGCAATTTGCCCGCCGCCGACCAGATTAAAACGCCAGAAGGTTGGATTGCCCGTTCAGAATTGCGCAAACAATCGAATGGCACGCTAAATGTGCAACACATCTCTAGCAACCCGAAGGATGGCGCGAAATGGTCGGGCGGCAACGCCACCCCACCCAGCCCAATCAACTTTCAAACCAATGCCACGATCTTCATCGGCAGAGCTAACACCCTCAGCACGCCGCTCTATCTGCAAGGCACACTCGACCAAGTGATGATGAAGCACATTGAATAAAAGGATGAAGGGTGAAGAATGAAGGATGAAGAAGTTGGGGCAACAACTTCTAATCTACCCCATCATCCCTCATCCTTCATCCTTTAAAAAGCGTTTTAACCAACGGCGACACGGCGGCAAAGATGCGAAGCCAAAAGCGCAAGTTGTGACGGTCTTCGATGAGGTAAAGATAGCGGCTGGGCAGATAAAAGGCGACACACAAACACAACACTAATATCAGCAACATCACGGTGCGGAGGCTCAGCCCTGCACCGATTTGTGCTTCAAGCAGATCGGGCACCCGCCCCCAAACCATAGCCGTAACCAAGGTGACCGACAGCCACAACAACACATCGCCCACATACTCAAGCCGCCATAAACGTCGAACCCGTTCGGAGCTAGGTTTGCTCGAATGGGCCGTTGCCCACACCCGCCACGTCGTAATACCCGCCAACAGCCCGGCCTGCCACACCCAGTTTTCGCTGGTCGAATCGAAGCCTTGCAACGCCAACAGCCCCAACCCACCCGTTACCCAAAACAAGATGAGGTGCAGCAGCAGCAAAAGCCACATCTCGCCACGCCGTGTAGATGCCGCGCCGGGCTGCGGCCCACGCCACCGAAATTGCACAAAATAGGCCCCCAATGCTTGCGCCGCAACCGCCACCAATGCCAGCACGCCAATCGTGATATGGTCTTGTTGCTTTAGCCAGTAATTGAGGTTAAAAAACGACAGGCCGATATTGCTGGCAAACACAGCCGCGTCGAACACGAAACCATGTGAAAAAGGCTTTGGGGCAAACATGGCCGAATCTTAACATTTGGCGGTTTTACGCTTTTTGCCGATGCTGCCCCGTTGCTGCACTTTGGCGATATAGTCTGGCGCAAAGGGCACTTGGCACGCAGTGTCACCCAAATCAGCCATCACTGGCCCAATTTGCTGGCCTATATTCAGCGCGGTCTCGGTCAACACTGGCACATAGCTGCCCACCGAAATCACAAACGAATTCATCTGATAACGCACTTCGTCGGGTGCTTGGTGAATGGTTTGTTTCACGCGCTCAAGCAAACGTGCCAGCCCGGCGACATCGAGTTGGGCATCGGGTTTGATGGACACAAGGCTGCCCAAAGTCGCCCAACCAGCGACAGCAACAAGCGGGTTCGCTGAGTCAATCCATTCCAAGCCCAATTCCCAGCCATGCTTGCTGCCCGCCGCCACCCACGCCACCGTTGCGCTGCTCAACCCGCGACAATAGGCTTGATCGGCCCATTTCTGCAAATCGTCTTTGCTCATGCGGGCATCATCGGCAATCAGCCCCGCCAAATACATTGCATCATACACACCGGTGTCATACAAATCGAGCGCCAGTTGATAATCCATCTTAACGCGCTTGACGATCTTTTGCATGTCGCCGATCTTCACGCCGTAGCATGGCTCTTTCACGCCGTGCTTAAAAATCACCCGTTTGTAGCTGTCACTACCCAGTGGTTTTAGTTCTTCGAGAATTTGCGTTGCGCTTGTCATTTGTGCCTCCTATACTTAATGTTGATTGTGTATATTTAAGATTTTAGCACAAATGTTCTGGTGTTTGTCCGGTTGACACATTTTGTGTCTACGTTGCAACCATAAAACGGCCAACGTAAAGTTACACCTTAATTTTTGCGTCTACAAGTTTTCCTGTGACGTATTTGTGCAAAACGCTGGCAATGAGTGTTTGATAAGGAATTCCTTCCTCTAGGGCTTTAACTTGAATATCTTTCAAGTCGCCCGACGAAAGTCGGATATTTACGCGTTTGTCTTTAATCGCAGTTGCTCGTGCCGCTGCTTTAAATTTTTCCAGTTCTGTTTTATTCGCAACTGACTGGAATTCTCCTTTTTCAAAAGATTCCAGAATTTCTGTTTCAAAAATATCAACATTACTCATGTCAGTCTCCTTTATTTAGATAGTCCCTCGTCGCTTTCCTGCTTGGTATCACTGTTTTTAAAAAGTAATATTCATCTTCTTCAACAAAAAGGAACCAAATAGACGTAGCCATCATGTTCGACAACAAGAATCTTTTGGTTTGGATATTTCTCGTTATTTGGGTGTTTTAGAATGTCTAACAAACCACCGTTTTCTATCGAGATCGTTATATGTTCAAAGGTAATTCCTCTTTCTTCCTTTAGTAAATTACTTTTTCCGTGTTCCAGCGAAATCGCTTCATGCCTTGATTCTATAGTTATGTGTGCCTTTTGTCAAAGCCTATATGAAGTGCCCCCCCTAAAATAGAGTCACTGCTTACGAAATTCCGCAAGTAGTGACTCTATTTTAGGAGGGCACATAATTACCGAACACGGCCTTTATTAGTGCTTCCGCTGTTTGCAACGCCTTGAGCCTGTTTGCCTGTAGCGTGTGCTGGGAAGTTCCCGACGTAAACTTTGCTTTAGCTTTGTGGGTTTTGCTTATCATCGAAGCAAACGCATGGAGGGCTTCTTGTAAATCCTCCCTTGTGAAACT
>CAZLOF010000454.1:0-4355 GCA_964560745.1 uncultured Thermoflexus sp. | reverse complement strand
AAACTTGGCCGATCAAATGGGTTTCAAAAAGACGGCTTACAAGCCACTCACCTTCGAAACTGCCGATGAAGTATGGGGGGCCTATGAAGCCGAGCGTTGTGATGCCATCACGACCGACAAAAGCGGTTTGATCTCGCGCATGAGTTTGCTCAAAAAACCTGCTGACCATGAAATTATGGATGTAACCATGAGCAAAGAACCCTTGGGGCCAATGGTGCGTCATGGTGACAACCAATGGGCAGATATCGTCCGTTGGACCCTATTTGCCACAATTGCCGCCGAAGAGTATGGCGTAAACAGCAAAAATGCCGATCAATTGTTGGCTGAGACCAAAGACCCCGAAATCCAACGCTTGTTGGGCAAAAATGGCGACATGGGCAAAAAGTTGGGCCTAGACAATGCTTGGGCACTCAATGTCATTAAAAAAGTAGGCAACTATGCCGAAATTTATGAGCGCAACTTAGGCCAAAGCACCCCAACCTATATTCCACGCGGCTACAACAGCCTTTATACCCAAGGTGGGTTGCTCTATTCGCCACCCGTCCGCTAAAAAAATATCTTCTAAATAAACAGGGCGAGTTAAAAGACGCAAGCCCCGAGATCACTATTCCTTTATTCCGCGTCAAGGATGGAGGAATAGTGATCTTGGTGAAAACCTGTTTTACTACGTATTTATGACTTCACCCACTCGCCCTCCCTTTTACCGAGACGAACGTATACAGCGAATATTGGGG
Source organism: uncultured Thermoflexus sp. (assembly GCA_964560745.1). Classification (GTDB taxonomy): domain Bacteria; phylum Chloroflexota; class Anaerolineae; order J036; family Brachytrichaceae; genus AQU-03. The sequence continues at coordinate 3,621 of CAZLOF010000454.1, read as the reverse complement.
CAAGTTATTTTTGTCCTATTTATGGTTGCTTTGTTCGCATGGCTCGGCAATAACATGCTTACTGGGTTACGCCGTCAAGGTATTTCGCTAGGTCTCGATTTTCTAAATAACCGTGCTGGGTTTGATATTAGTGAAACCCGAATTGCTTACGATAGTGATAGCACGATGGGGCGTGCTTTTTTAGCCGGATTAATAAACACCATTTATATCAGTATTCTTGGCATTATTTTGGCATCATTCGCAGGGCTAATCATCGGTATTGCCCAACTCTCTGGCAATATTCTCATTCGCAACATTTTTCGCGGCTATGTTGAATTAATGCGCAATATGCCATTATTGGTTTATCTCATCTTCTTATATTTTGGTGTCTTTGTTGGCTTGCCCAAAATTAGTGAAGCCATGCAAATTGGCCCGACCCTGTGGAGCAATCGTGGCGTAGGATTACCTTGGATCATCAACGGACAATTAAGCATACCGGTTTTAGAAGGTCGAAATATCACGGGGGGGATTCTCGTTTTGCCCGAATTTATGACTTTGCTACTGGGTTTGGTCAGCTATACCGCCGCCTTTATCGGCGAAATTGTGCGCACAGGTATTCAATCTGTTAGCAAAGGGCAAATTGAAGCTGCAAAAGCATTGGGCTTGAGCACCTCTCAAACGCTACGTCTTGTTGTTTTGCCGCAAGCCCTGCGGGTTATGATCCCGCCACTCACCAGCACTTACCTCAACCTTACCAAAAATTCATCTTTGGCCGGGGCCGTCGCTTACCCCGATCTTGTTTCAAATGCCAATACGATTATTAATCAAACTGGTCGTGCCGTAGAGTCAATATTTATGGTCATGCTGATCTATCTTTCACTAAGCCTAATCACAAGCGCATTCATGAATTGGTATAACCATAAAGTGAGGTTGATTGAGCGATGACATCCAACACCGTTTTACCACCACCCAGCGAACGTATTGGCGCACTCAAATGGCTACGTGAAAATTTATTCAGCTCATGGTATAGCGCCCTACTCACCGCATTCGCGATTTGGCTCATTTATAGCATTAGCATACCAACCCTGCGTTGGGTCTTCACCGAAGCCCGTTGGGGGGTGATCAGCGCAAACTTGCGGCTGTTAATGGTCGGACAATATCCTTCCATCAAACCCAGCGCCGATTTCCCTACCGATCAAATTTGGCGCATCTACGCCTGTGGCATTTTATTGGTCATTTTGATCGTATTATCTTTTTTTGGCAAACACGACAAACTCATTAAGCGCATCGCCAATATTGGCTGGGTTTCCTATATTCCGTTGTCTATCTTTATTGTTGCGGGTTTTACCTATAAAGATGGGGCATTACCAAGCGTCCCAAGCAACCTCTGGGGCGGGCTACTGCTCACGTTGTTGCTTACGGCAGTCGGTATCATGGTCAGTTTTCCATTGGGGATCTTGTTGGCATTAGGCCGACGAAGCACATTACCTGTCATTCGTTGGTTCTGCACGGCCTACATCGAGCTTATTCGTGGCGTGCCACTCATCACCGTGTTGTTTATGGCAAACTTAATGTTGCCATTGTTTTTGCCCGCCAACTGGGCACCCAGTTCAATCATTCGGGCTATGGCAGGCGTGTCGCTATTTAGCGCGGCCTATGTGGCTGAGAATGTGCGAGGTGGTCTGCAAGCCATTAACAAAGGACAATTTGAAGCGGCCTCGGCGCTAGGTATGAATTATTTCCAGTCATTACGCTTCATTATTTTGCCGCAAGCTCTTAAATTGGTGGTGCCAATCTTGGTTGGGCAATTTATTGGTTTGTTTAAAGATACCTCATTAGTGGCAATTGTTGGGCTATTCGATTTTCTCGGCATCGGAAATTCGATCAAAGCCCAACCCGAATTTGTCGGCACATCAAAAGAAGTTTATTTGTTTATTGCAGCCGTTTATTGGGGCTTGAGTTGGGTTTTAGCGCGTTATGTCAAGCGCTACGAAATCAAAACATAAAAGCGAGGCTAAGAACAGCATAAAAATACGGGTTCGCCGCTTTGATTACATCGTCTCAAGCTGTGCTTGAAACGGGGTAATCAAAGCGGACTTTCCTCAGTTTTAACCTTTCTTGGTATATCAGACAGCAAAACATCAACCTTACGAGTTAATCTCATGCAAGTTAAAAACGAGAAAAACACCGATATTATTATTTGTCGCGATGTGCATAAATGGTATGGCAATTATCATGCCCTGCGCGGCGTCTCTACTACTGTAAAAAAAGGCGAAGTACTGGTGCTGATGGGGCCATCAGGGTCTGGCAAATCAACCTTTATCCGCACCATCAACCACCTCGAACCTCATCAAAAAGGCCAAATTATTGTCGATGGGATCGAAATGGGCACCGATGTAAAAAATATCGAAAGCATTCGGCAGAATGTCGGTATGGTATTCCAACAATTCAACCTTTTTCCGCACCTCACCGTGCTCGAAAATATCATGCTTGCGCCGGTTCAGGTAAAAAAAATGAAACGTGAACGCGCCGAAGAAATTGCCATGGAATTACTCCATCGCGTGCGCATTCCCGAACAACGCGGCAAATTCCCCGGTCAATTATCGGGCGGGCAACAGCAACGGGTCGCCATCGCCCGCGCCCTTGCCATGCAGCCACAAATCATGCTCTTCGATGAACCAACATCGGCACTTGACCCCGAAATGATTAAAGAAGTGCTCGAAACCATGATCGACCTTGCAAAAAGCGGCATGACCATGATCTGCGTGACGCATGAAATGGGCTTTGCCCGCGCCGTTGCACATCGGGTAGCGCTCATGGATCAGGGCAACATTGTCGAAGAAGGCACACCACGCGAGGTTTTTGAAAATCCGCAAAACGACCGCACCAAGCTATTTTTAAGCCAAATCATGAAACACTAAATTTTGGGGTCAACCCCAAAAATGTAATGTCAAAATCATAATATGCCCTTGCTTCCAAGGGCATATCGTGATTTCGACAAAAACTTGTTTTACTTACCCCATTTTTGGGGGATGGCACAAAAAACACCCATTTTTCATTGAATAATTTTTCACCCGCAGCCAAAACCGAAAGCACCATCTTTGGAGCATGTCGCCCCGGCTACCCTAGTTTGCTTGTAAATGATCAATCCGTTCAAGCATGGATTTCATTTATGCAACAAGCACAGGTCAAACGGGTATGCTGTTTATTAAGTGCCGAGCAACTCGATTATTATGCAGGTTGCGCAACGCCACTACTCATGGCTTACCGCGGTGCATTTGGGGCCAAAAACGTCTTACATGCCCCCATTGCAGATTACACCTTAGCCACGCCTGAATTATTGACCCAACAGATTTTGCCATTTTTAGCAACAGCCCATGCTCAAAATGAGCGGGTCGTGGTGCATTGCTCGGCTGGCATCGGGCGAACGGGGCATGTGCTGGCGGCGTGGTTGGTGGCACAATATCAACTTAGTAATGCGGAGGCCATGGCCGCCGTTGCCGAAATGGGTCGCAACGCCTTAGAATCTGGCGCAGATTTAAATCCGTTGCTCGATCAGGTTCGCAAACACAGTCATCACATCAATTTGATCAGATTCCAGTTGATGAAAAGGTTTTACCGATTTCACCATCTATCTACCAC
>CAZLOF010000453.1:0-4361 GCA_964560745.1 uncultured Thermoflexus sp. | reverse complement strand
TCCCATGATTGTCTGCCATTCGGGTTTTCTTCTCCTCTAATGATTAAAACAATAAATTTAATTGATTAAAACAAGTTACACAACATCGTATATCTTAACTTATTTTTCAAGTGCTTAGAGCTATTTTTCAATGTAAAAAAGGGCAAAAATAAAATTTGAGGTTTTCCCTCATTTTTTATTCAGCCAAATATCATTATAAAGGGGATTTTGGGCATCTTTATTTATTGATTTTGGGCATCTCATTACGAAGCAGCGCATGTGAGTATAATCAACTTGCACATTAAAAAGATTGAATATTATCGAAGTTGTCCTAATCGCCCGGATGCGTGGGATGCGCCAAGTTATTGGCGTGGCGGAAGTTGGTGAAATTAGCCCAACACTGTGCCGCAACTGTGATTGTAAAGTAAAAAGCGTTTATCGCACAATGCTTACATAAGTCAGGATGCCGACTTCGATTTACACATTTTATCCTTCTCGTGATCAAGGAGGTGGCCTATGATTAATGCACCCTAAACGGTAGTTTTATTGTATTTTTCAATGCATCAGCGGCCCCCCAGTTTTCTATTAGAAGCTGGGGGTTTTTTGTTATATGCCAAGAAGCGTATCTTCTGAATAGTTGGGGGAGACCCCCAAAAAGATGAAGAGCCGATTTCGCTCTCTATCTCTCAAAGCTATGCTTTGAGAGATAGAGAGCGAAATCGGCAAAATCTTTCATCTACCAATAAAATTACCATGAAAAAAATGATATTAATGGGCACAGCGCTACTTATGGCCTGTGCTGCGCCTACCCCACAACCCAATACACCAAAACCAGTGGCATCGCCAACAGGTGTGCCATCCGCCGCACCAACTTCGTTGCCAACAGCCCTATCCGCCACCCCAACGGCTGTCCCAACAAGTGTGACTACGCCCAAACCTGCACCGCCCAAAATTACCTCAAATTTGACCGATGGCTGTGCCACTGTATATGATGAAAATACAGATTATTTTCCAGAAAAAATGCAGATTGCTTATGCGGCCAATTTAAAGGTTGAATATTTTAAAAACTACAAATTGGTAACGATCAGCAACCCTTGGCGTGGTGCTAAAGAACAATTTGGCTATGCTTTGGTGCAATGTGGAACCCCCGCTCCCAAAGGGTTGCCGGCTGGTATCAGTGTTGTCGAGGTTCCAGTGAAACGTATTATTACCCTATCAACCACCGAAGTGGCGGCATTAGATCGAATTGGGGCAACCGATAAAATTGTGGCGCTAGATGAATTTACCTATGTAAGTAATCCCAAAGTGCGCGACATGATTAAAGCTGGCAAGCTTAAAGAAGTGGGGGCTGGCTCAAAAATTAACCTTGAACAAGTATTAACACTCAAGCCTGATATTGTGTTTACCGCTGGTTTGGGCGACCCAGAATATGATACCCACCCAAAATTGGCTGAGGCCAAAATAAAAGTAGGTATTGATGCCAGTTATATGGAACAATTGCCTTTGGGGCGAGCCGAATGGAGCAAATATTTGGCGCTGTTTTTGAATCGTGAAGGCCAAGCAACAACGGCATTTAACGAAGTGCAAGACAAATATAACGCCATTGCCAATAAAATGAAAACGGCAAGTAAGAAACCGACCTCTTTAAATGGCATTCCGTTTAAAGATATTTGGTCGATATCAGGTGGGCAAAGCTATGCAGCTAAGTTTGTAATAGATGCGGGTGGGCAGCACTTTTGGCCCGATGACACCTCGACCGGTAGCATTCCGCTCAAATTTGAGCAAGTGTTAGCCAAGGCTGCCAAAGCTGATTATTGGCTATTAAATGCCTATGAAAAACCGGCTGATGGAAAAGCTTTGTTGAAAATCGACTCGCGTTTTGGCAATTTTGCCCCAGCCAAAACCGGCAATGTGTGGAATTTTGACAAGCGGGTGAATGAAAACGGCGGCAACGATTATTACGAAACCGGCTCGGCCAACCCACATCTCATCTTGGCTGACCTCGCCAAAATCTTTCACCCCGACTTGATGAAAGATCATGAGTTTGTGTTTTATCGTCAGCTAGGCAAATAAGTAGAGAGTAGAGGGTTGAGCGTTGAGGGAACCAATACTCTCGACGCTCAACCCTCTACTCTCTACTAAAAACTTAAATGCTTCTACTTCCATCCATTCCTCAACTCAATACAACGGCTATGCAGTGCGCCGCGGCACGTCAAAACACGTTAACCAAACCCAACGGCAGTTTGGGGCGATTAGAATCGCTGGCGATTGGGTTAGCCGGTATGCAAGGGTGTGAACGACCTCAAATTCACCAACCTTGTATTATTGTGATTGCGGGGGATCATGGCATTACCCGCCAAGGCATAAGCGCATACCCAGCCGAGGTTACGCCACAAATGGTGCTTAATTATTTGCGTGGTGGGGCGGCGGTGAATGTGTTAGCACGCAGCGCTGGGGCACGGATGCTGGTGGCGGATTTTGGGGTCGCGGCAGATATACCGACTCACCCTGCGCTTGTATCACAAAAAATAGCCTATGGCACACGCGATTTTTCAATTGAACCAGCTATGACTGAAGCACAGGCCGAACAAGCCATTGCCCAAGGCATTGCCTTGGCAGATCGCGCCATCGACGAAGGCGCAGACTTGATCGTGCTGGGCGATATGGGCATCGGCAATACCACCGCTTCTGCCGCCATCATAGCTGCCTTAACAGGCAAACCCGCCGCCGATGTGACGGGGCGGGGCACGGGGGTTGATGATGTTACTTGGAAACGCAAAGTAGCACTGATTGAACAAGCCTTAATCACTTACCAGCTTCATTTGCCGTCTTACGATTTACATTCTGGGGCCGAAAATATCCCATTTGGCTTAAATTTATTGCGCCATGTGGGTGGTTTTGAAATTGGTGGTTTGTGCGGGGTGGTGTTGGGTGCTGCTGCAAGGCGTGTGCCGGTGTTGGTTGATGGGGTGATCACAGGCGCAGCCGCGTTATTGGCGACAATCTTAGTAACCAATGCGCGTTATTATCTTATTGCCGCCCATCTTTCGGTTGAGCCGGGTCACCGCGCGGCCTTGGCCCATTTAGGTTTAACACCCTTGCTCGATTTAGAGTTGCGGCTTGGCGAGGGCAGCGGCGCAGCGCTCGCCATCCCGCTCGTCGTCGCCGCATGTAAAGTGCTCAACGAAATGGCAACCTTCTCCGAAGCCGGAGTCTCAAATAATGGTTAATAGTCAATGGTTAATGATTAATGAACATATTAGCCATTAACCATTGACCATTGACCATTGACCATTAACCATTAACCATTGACCATTAACCATTAACCATTAACACTATGACCCCTTACGCACGCCACCTATTTATTTGTACTGGGCAATATTGTGACCCAACGGGCGAAGCACAGGCTTTGTATGACAAATTGCCACATATGTTGGGCGAACTTGCGCGATATCGCAACCCCGAACGGGTCAAACGTGGCATATGCCCATGTCTTGGGGTGTGCCAAAACGGCCCAATTGTGGTGGTTTACCCTGATGGGGTGTGGTATCAACATGTTGATGAGGTGGGTCTCAAACGCATTGTCGATGAACACCTAAAAAGGAACAAACCTGTTGAAAATTTGGTTTTTCATCGGCTGGTAGCAGCCGATGATGAAACAATAATAACTGAATAAACTGGATTGAGTGTCATATGCCGCAGAAATATGGCATTTAAAATTTAAAAATATGTCTGATAACACCGAATTACTTTCAACCGACGAAGCCAAAGCCAAACGCACTGAGGCCCGCCAAAATCGTAAAAAGAAAGGCCTCATCATTGTCAACACCGGCGATGGCAAAGGCAAAACAACCGCTGCACTTGGCATTTTGTTGCGGGCGTGGGGGCGCGATATGCGCATCGGCGGCATTCAATTTTTTAAGCACGAAACCGCCAGCTTTGGCGAGCTAAAAGCGCTGAAAAAAATGGGCGTTGAGCTAACCCCGATGGGTGATGGCTTTACGTGGACGAGCAAGGATTTGGACGAAACCCAAGCCAAGGCGCTGAATGGCTGGGAAGTCGCCAAACAAAAAATTGCCAGTGGCAATTACGACATCTTTTTGCTCGATGAATTTACCTATGTCATGTCGTTTGGCTGGGTTGACCCAAAGGTAGCAGTCGAATGGCTGAAAGCTAACAAACCACCCATGCTGCACCTCATCATTACTGGCCGCCAAGCCCCGCCCGAGTTGGTTGAATTGGCCGATTTGGTCACCGAAATGACACTGGTCAAACATCCATTTAAAGAGCAAGGCATTTTGGCCCAACCGGGCATTGAGTTTTAGCCATGAGCCGTGAGCCATGAGCCGTGAGCCATGAGCCGTGAGCCGTGAGCCATGAGC
>CAZLOF010000452.1:2006-4387 GCA_964560745.1 uncultured Thermoflexus sp. | reverse complement strand
ATTTGGAAGGATTTGAGCGTTTTGTCTTGTCAACCCCCTGAATTCCAGTTGAGCCGAAATACTTAGTACTTAGCACTTAGCACTTAGCACTTAATCATGAACAAACAAAATATTAATCACCTAAACGCCAGCGGCAAGCGTGTGCTTGTGCGGGTGGATTTTAATGTGCCGTTGGATAAAGCCGGACATATTACGGATGACACACGAATTCGCGCGGCATTGCCAACGATTACGCATTTGCGGGCACAAGGCGCAGCCATCATTCTCATGTCGCATTTGGGGCGACCCAAAGGGGTTGACCCCGCCCAAAGCCTAAAACCAGCGGCAGCACGGCTGAGCGAATTGCTCGATGCTGGGGTTGCATTTGCGCCTGATTGTGTCGGGGCTGAGGTTGAGACCCTTGCCAAGGCGTTGCGCCCAAGCGAGGTTTTATTGCTCGAAAACCTGCGTTTTCATAAAGAAGAAGAGAAAAATGACCCCAATTTTGCCAAGCAATTGGCGGCATTGGGTGATGTTTATGTAAATGATGCCTTTGGCAGCGCCCATCGCGCTCATGCCTCGACCGAGGCAGTGGCGCACTTTTTGCCCGCTTATGGCGGCTTTTTGATGGAGCGTGAGATCAATTTTCTGGGGCGCATATTGACGAACCCAGCCCGCCCGTTAGTTGCCATTTTGGGCGGGGCCAAAATCAGTGATAAATTGCCCGTCATTACCAATTTATTGCCCTTGGTCGATAAGCTGATTATTGGCGGCGGCATGGCAAATACCTTTTTTAAGGCGCAGGGTTTGGCGATGGGTGACTCGTTGGTCGAAGATACGGCTTTGGATGCGGCCCGCACCATTTTAGAAAGCGCTGGCGATAAATTGGTGTTGCCCATTGATGTGGTGGTGGCCGATAAATTTGCCGCCGATGCTGCCACACAGGTGTGTGGGGTGAATGAAGTCAGCGCTGGCTGGCGCATCCTCGACATCGGCCCCAAAACTGCCGATGCTTACGCCGCCATTCTAAAAAGCGCCAAAATGGTGGTGTGGAATGGCCCAATGGGGGTGTTTGAATTTGCGGCTTTTGCCAACGGCACCAACAAAGTTGCCATTGCCGTTGCAGCGGCCTCTGAGGCTGGCGCGATTACGGTCATTGGCGGCGGCGACTCGGTGGCTGCCATCGAGCAAAGTGGCCTCGCCGACAAAATTACGCATATCAGCACCGGCGGCGGTGCATCACTCGAATTTCTCGAAGGCAAAGTGCTGCCGGGTGTGGCGGTCTTACCAGAAGGGTAAAGGATAAAGGATGAAGGATGAAAAAACCTTCATCCTTCATCCTTCATCCTTCATCCTTTTCTCATGAAGACCATCCTTGTCATTGATGATCACCCCGATGTGCGATTGCTCACCCAAGAGGTGCTGGTTGCCGAAGGGTTTCGGGTCGAGACGGCTGAAAATGGGGTGCGTGGCTTAAGCATCGCCCAGCGGCTTAAACCCGACCTCATTTTGCTCGATATTATGATGCCAATGATGGGCGGATATGAATTTATTCGTGAATATCGCCGTAATGCCAATACGCCCATTATTTTGCTGACCGCCAAGATTGAAGAAACCGATAAAGTGTTGGGGCTTGAGTTGGGTGCGGATGATTACATGACCAAACCCTTTGGGTTGCGTGAATTGGTTGCGCGGGTGCGGGCGGTGTTGCGGCGGGTGGGTAATGAGTCGGCTGGCGCAAAAATGTTGCGTTGTGGTGAATTGGCGCTTGACCTTGACGCTCATCGCGTGACAATGAATGGCAACGAGGTTCGGCTAACCCCATCTGAATATGAGTTATTGGCGGTGTTAATGTCATCGCCGGGGCGGGCATTTAGCCGTGCCGAATTGCTTGATCGGGTGCAAGACACCTCGTTTGTGGGCATCGAACGCACGATTGACGTGCATGTGCGTAACTTACGTGCCAAGATCGAACCCAACCCATCAGCCCCACGTTATATTGAAACCGTGTTTGGGGTGGGGTATAGAATGAGCCATGAGCCGTGAGCCGTGAGCCGTGAGCCGTCGGCTATGAGCTTAGGTGCTTTGACCTTTGAAATATAAAAATGTTGCGTTATGATTTATAGTCAAAGCTCATGGCTCACGGCTCAAAGCTCATAGCTGACGGCTCATGGCTCACGGCTTTCTCACCACTACCATGAAATCACTCACCTTCAAACTTGTGTTGGCGTTTATGTTGGTGGGGCTAATTGGTGCTGGGGTGGCGGCGGCGTTTTCTCAGGTGGCGACCCGCACCGAGTTTAATCGTGCGCGATTGCTCGACACACAAGACCGATTTGTAGACCGCACGCTTGAGTATTACGAAATATTTGGCACATTTGAGGGGGTGAATGATTGGTTGG
>CAZLOF010000452.1:0-1996 GCA_964560745.1 uncultured Thermoflexus sp. | reverse complement strand
CAACCCGCCTGATAACGCAAACCCACCAGTAGGTGGGCTTTTTCAACCCCCGCCTAATAATCAAAATCGCCCGCCCCCTTTATTTTTGTTGGTCGATCTGAATTATCGCGCCATGACACGATCTCCCGAGATTCGTCAATATGATGCGTTGCCAGTGAATCAACGAACTGGCCTTACCCCGGTTATTTTTGAAGGAAAACGCGTTGGTTATGTTAAATATTTGGGCGGCGAGGCAAGATTAAGTGATCGTGAGTCGCAATTGCTGAATCGTATTTATCAGGGCTTGGGTTTGGCGGCGGTTGCGGCCACCATTGCGGCGCTGGTGGTTGGGGTGGTGTTGGCCCGCACGCTTACGCGCCCAACGCGGGCGCTCATTACCGCCATTCACGCTATGACAGATGGGCATTTGCAACAGGCGGTGAAGGTGCAATCGAAAGATGAATTGGGCGAATTGAGTCGCGCATTTAACCAGATGAGTGCCCAAATTGCCCACGAGCAGCAATTGCGCAAACATATGACCGCCGATATTGCGCACGAACTGCGCACCCCGCTCACCGTGATTTTGGGTTATCTTGAGGCCATGAGCAGCGGCACTTTGCCGGTTACACCAACCCGTTTGCAAACGGTGTTTGCCCAAGCCAACCATTTGCAACATTTGGTCGATGATCTGCGCACCTTGTCATTGGCCGATGCCGGTGAATTGCGGTTGAATCGGCAACCCGTTGCGCCTGAAGCGCTTTTGCGCCAAACGGTGCAATTTTTTGAATCACAAGCCGCGCAAAACCAAATTGCCCTAAATTTTACGGTTGAGCCAAATTTGCCCGAAATCGCGCTTGACCGAGATCGGATATTACAAGTGTTGAGTAATTTAGTAAGCAATGCTTTGCGGCATACCCAGACGGGCGGTAGCATTTGTTTATCGGCGCAGATAAAAGATCAAACATTGCAATTAAGTGTGCAAGACAATGGCGAAGGCATTGCCACAGACGCTTTACAACATATTTTTGAGCGTTTTTATCGCGCAGATTCTGCGCGTGTTTCGGCGAATACGTCTTCAACAGGTTTGGGTTTAACCATTGTTAAATCGATCGTGCACGCACATGGTGGTGATATTAGTGTTGCAAGTGTGTTGGGGCAAGGCGCGACATTTAACATCACTTTGCCTTTAAACGCATGATGATGTGTGCAAAGACGAGATCAACATCGAGGACTAGCGTTTGACCGCGTGATATATTTAATAGCATGACAACGTTAAACAGCGGCATGATTGTCGCCCCCCAACCTGTGGCGGCTGAGGCTGGCGCCGAAGTATTACGTCGTGGTGGCAATGCCATTGATGCGGCAGTTACGTGTGCCTTGGTGCAAGGGTTGGTTGACCCACAAATGAATGGAATTGGTGGTTATGCCTTGTTGACCATGCACTTGGCTGGTGATACCGCAGACGAAGTAGTAGGGATTGACGCACCAGCGACGGCGGGGAGTAAAGTCAGCCCAAATATGTGGGCGAATGACATTATTGGCATGAACCCTGACGGCTGGGGCTATTTTTTAAATGGCAAAGTAAATGACGCAGGCTACACCTCCATTTGCACCCCCGGCACCGTCAAAATGCTCGATATGATGCTATCGCGCTGGGGTACGCGTAGTTGGGCCGAGGTGTGCCAGCCAGCCATCAAGGTTGCCGAAGATGGCTTCATGATCTATGACAAGTTGGCAAGAGGTTGGCATGAAAAAGCACGCTACCCTGAAGCGTGTTCATTGCTCGAATATATTCAGCGCAACCCCGAAGCCAGCCGTATTTATCTCAAACAGGGGCAGCCCTATGCGGCTGGCGAGTGGTTTAAAAACCCAGATTATGGACAAACATTGCGCCATCTTGCCGCCAAAGGCGCTGATGATTTTTATCATGGTGAATTGGCAGCCCGTATGAGCGCTGATTTGGCGGCGAATGGCGCTTTTGTGACTGCGGCTGATCTGGCGAATTACAGCTTACGTG
>CAZLOF010000451.1:0-4392 GCA_964560745.1 uncultured Thermoflexus sp. | reverse complement strand
CTTTAAAGCCGGTTTTGTGTCAGCGGGGTTTAGTTTCTCGGCTCCCAACAACATAATGACAAAGACAAATAGCACCATAATCGCGCCAGCGTATACAGCCACCTGCACCGCCGCTATAAATGGGGCATTAAGCAGCAAATAAATCACCGCAACCGATGCCATATTCAAAATAAGAAACATGGCCGCGTATATCGCGTTACGGCTAAGCAAAAGCCCCAACGCCGCAACGACGGCAACCGCTGCCACCAAAAGGAAAAGAAAAAATTCAACACTCATATGATTGGCAATTTACAATTTATGGCTTGCTACTAAAAACAAAAAGGCATAAATCATAAATTTTTTGTCATCAAACAGAACTATCAATCGCAGGGAACGGAATGATTGGACGGTCAAATGTGCCGGGTTGAGTCACCTGTGGGGTGGCAGGTGTGCCATTCGGTGGCGCTTCAAGCAACATTTGCTTGGTATAAATCATGCCTTCGCGGGTGTAGCCAGTCGGAAATTCGATTGGCTCAAGCACAATGGCATTAGTCGGGCATGCATCTTCGCAATAACCGCAAAAAATACAACGCAACATGTTAATTTCATAGGTTTTTGAATAACGCTCACCCGGCGAAAACCGTTGCTCATTGGTGTTTTCAGAAGCTTCGACATAAATCGCATCGGCGGGACAAGCCGCCGCACACAATGCACAACCAATACACCGCTCAAGCCCATTTTCATAGCGCTTTAGGTGATGCCGCCCACGAAACCGCGCGCTCATTGGCCGCTGTTCATCGGGATATTGCACTGTAACTGGTTTTTTTAATAGTGTTTTTAACACTGTTGCAAAACCAACAGGAATTCTCATTAATTTTGAAATTGCACTTGCTTCTGCCATGCTATTAAATCTCAATAAACGCTTATAGGCGTTTGCTTAAACTAAAAAATACCCAATACAATCATTAAAGCGGTCACCACCACATTTAATAACGACACCGGCAACAACATTTTCCAACCAAAGGCCATTAATTTATCGTAGCGCAAGCGCGGCAATGTGGCACGCACCAACACCATCAACAACAAACAGGCCAATACCTTAACAAGGAAATAAACCAACGATAAAATTTCGGCAAAGGGTGATGCCAAAGAATTGACAAATGGGCCAGACCACCCACCCAAAAAGAAAGTGGCAAATAATGCACTGAGCGCGATCATTTTGATGTATTCGCTCATAAAAAACAAGGCAAATTTCATGCCGCTATATTCGGTAATATAGCCAGCAGTCAATTCTTGTTCCGCTTCCACTAAGTCATAGGGTGCACGAGCCAACTCTGCCAACGAAGTCATGGCAAAAATTGAAGCTGCCACAAAGCCTACCGGCAATTTAAAAATATTCCACCCTAAAATATTGCCGGGTTGCTGGGCTTGCACAATCTCAGCAAGGCTAGCCGAGCTTGCTAGCAATACCACCGTCACCATCGACAACCCCAATGCTAACTCGTAGCTAACCACTTGTGCCGCCGCTCGCAAACCGCCCAACGAAGCATATTTATTATTTGAAGCCCAACCCGCAATGGCGACACCATATACCGCTGTGCCGATCACGGCTGCAATATAGAGCATACCCACATTTACATTGCTGGCCAATTGCAACACTGGCCCTTTGCCAAATGGCACCACCGCAAATATTGCCAATGCTGGAACCACTGCCATGATAGGCGCTAAAAAAAACATCGGGCGATCAGCCTTGTCTGGCATGATGCTCTCTTTTACAATTAGTTTAAGAGCCTCTGCGACGGGTTGTAACAAACCAAATGGCCCAACTCGGTTGGGGCCATAACGCGCCTGCAATCGACTGATAAATTTGCGTTCAAGCAATGTCAAATAAGCAAAGCCTGTTAGCGCCACGAGCGTAATCACCGCCGCTTTAAGGATAATTTCAAGTAAAGTGTTCATCGTTTGATTCGCAATTTACAATTTACGATTGACAATTAGGCCTAGCCACCTCATCCATCGCAAATCACAAATTGCAAATTATTCAATATGGGTTTGCATGACGTTACTACGCTTAATTAATTCACCTGTTTGGTAAAGTTTGCGTGCCGGGCGCTTCAAATCGCTAATAGATGTTGTAATTTTCGGTGACGTTGGGGTACTTATTACAGATGGGTTAGATACATAACGTACGCCAATGCCGCCATCATTTTCATAGCCTGTGCCACCATAATACAAATCATCACGCCCAACTGGGGGCCACTGCGCTTCGGTTTTAGCCAAAGCCTCATAACCCAACCCAGAATAATATGAAACATTGGCGGCCAAATCTGTAAAAATCTGAGCTGGTGATACAAAATTCCATGCAAATCCCATACGGCGGGCAACTTCTTGCACCGCCCACCAGTCGGGCTTGGCTTGCCCAACTGTCGGCAATGCACGATAAAATCGTTGCACACGTCGGTCGCCGCTAGTATAAGTGCCCTCACGCTCGGCAAAACTCAAGGCTGGCAACACCACATCTGCCGCCGAAGCCAATGCCGTCATAAACAACTCACTCACAACTGTAAACTTGGCCTTGGGCGCATCACTTGCGTCGCCCACCCCAACGAGCCACGCCACATCAACACTTAACACACCGGGGTTGCCAGAATGGCGAGTCCCAGCCACGATATCAAAAACCCCTTGCGTATTGCCATGTGGGTAAAGCGGCAACAAACCACTATTGGTCTTACCGATCTGTCCAGCCGCTACCAATTTACCAACTAAAATCTGAGCTAGGCCGCGTGCCGATACCGCATCTAGTTTTTCATCACCAAATACAAACAACACATTACGCGCCTTCGTTAACTCCTCGGTGCTCAAAGCCGCATCATCTGTTTGGGCTGCCCAATGAGCGGCCATGCCTTGCTCATAACGCGCAATATGCGCCGCATAACGATGCAGCTTGGTGCTACGGTGGTTCGCCACAATCAATTTGGCCCCGCGATCAACCACCGCCTGTCGCAAGCGCAAAAACCACACGGGGGCTTGCTCTTCGACATCACCATTCACAACGACAATCACATCGCCCTTGCCAAGTTGCTTCATATCAAAACCAACCCCAACCCCATAGTCGCGGGCAAGATCGGCATAAGAGGCAGGCAAAGCAGGGGATAGACGGGTTTCGCCTTTGGCATTGCTATTCACCAATTTGGTCAGCAAATGAGCATCTTCATTCGCAATACGATCGCCGACCACTGCCGCAACGGAAGCCGCACCCGACAATTTGCTGCTGACCAAATCAAGCGCATGTTCCCAGGTTGTCTCTACCAATTGCCCATTTTGACGAATGAGCGGCTTTTGCAAACGGTCGCCAGCGCGGGTGTAATGATGGACAAAGCGACCTTTGTCACACAACCAAATTTCATTTACCTGCTCATTTTGGCGTGGCATCACACGCTTAATCTCATTTACGCCTGTCTTGGTATCAAGGCGGGTATTTAATGTGGTGTTACACCCCACAGCACAATGATTGCATACACTTGGGCTGCTGCCTAATTCCCACGGGCGGGCCTTAAAGCGAAAATCGGCAGTGGTTAACGCGCCGACCGGACAAATATCGCTGGTATTACCGCTAAAGTAGCTATCAAACCCCGGCTCGCTCAGGGTAATGATCTCCATATGCCGACCGCGTTCATGAAATTGCAATACGTGATCATCGGCAATGTCATCTTGAAATCGGATACAACGTGAACATTGAATACAGCGCTCACGATCCAGATAGATCAAATCACCCAATGGCACATGTTTGGCGTTATGCTGCTTATTCTCATATTCAAAGCGGCTATTGCCGGGGCCATGCTCAAGCGTCAGGTTTTGCAATGGGCATTCGCCACCCTTATCACAAATGGGGCAATCGAGCGGATGACTGGTGAGCAAGAATTCCAACACATCTTCACGCGCATCACTTACCACTGTGGTCTGGGTGCGCACGGCCATCCCTTCACTAACAGGGGTGGTGCAAGCCGTGTTTAATTTTGGCTGCCACGCAATAACCGCCGCCCCTTTATCATCTTTGACCACTTGACGTGTAGCCGGGTCCATCTTGGGCGTGCCAATTTCGACCAAGCACATCCGGCACATCCCTACCGGCTTAAGCTTGGGGTGATAGCAAAACACGGGAATATCATTCTGAATGGTTTTTGCAGCATCCACAATGAGCGTACCTTTCGGCACGGCAACGGCTTTGCCGTCGATGGTTAAATTTACTAAGTCAGCCATTACTTGTATTTATATTAGAACCAGCGCAATTTGTTTACCAAATTGTTTGAATCTGTGTCAATTTTTGAATTTTATTATCTTTCGTCATCAGTGGTAATCCTAATTACAACGCTGTCGCCTCAATAATACGATCTGGCATATCTGGCACAATAT
>CAZLOF010000450.1:0-4408 GCA_964560745.1 uncultured Thermoflexus sp. | reverse complement strand
CGATGATGTCGGGCAGCTTGCGCCCGGTTTCGCCGCTGACCTCATCGCCATTAACCTCAATCGCGTCGAATATGCCGGTGCCTTACACGATCCGCTCGCCGCCATTTTGTTCTGCGCCCCGCGTGGGGTCGATTTCAGCATGATCAATGGGCGCACCGTAGTCAAAGAGGGGCAATTGACAACGCTCGACTTAGGCCAAGTCATTGAACGACACAATCACATCAGCTTGAAAATGATTCGCGGGGAATAAAAAGCCAACTTATGACGCAAACACCACTCACACAAAGCAATAGTAAAACAACTAACGACGCCCAACGTGTTCCCGAACTAGATGGGATTCGGGGCATTGCAATATTAACCATTATTGTTTGTCACTATTTTCAAAATAATCTTCCAATTGATGGCATGTTTTCGGCACGGTTAAGCCGTGCGCTTAGTTGGACGTGGAGTGGTGTCGATTTATTTTTCGTGTTATCGGGTTATCTCATCTGCAATATTTTGCTCAATAATCAAGCCAGCCCACGATATTTCTTGGCATTTTATGTGCGGCGATTTTTTCGCATCGTGCCAATTTATTTTTTGTGGGTGTTTGTGTTTTACCTCACCGAAAAACTCTTAACCGCTCGACCCATTTTTAGCGATAATCTGACCTATTGGTTGACACAACCCTATGCACCAGACAGCCTCATTTATTATTTCACCTTTACCCAAAATTTTTGGATGTCAATCAACAGCACCTCAGGCGCACGATGGTTAGATGCGACATGGTCATTGGCGGTTGAAGAGCAATTTTATTTGGTGCTGCCATTCATGGTGCGGTTTACCCCCAAGCGCCTGCTGCCCTATTTATTTATTGCGGCAATTATGATGGCGACCATCGCTCGCAAATTTTTCTTGGATTGGTTTGGGGCAGATGCCTCTTTAATTAGCTACATTTCACTCATTACCCGCGCCGACCCCTTATTTGCTGGGGCATTGCTTGCTTATTGTGTCAAAATTCCCAAAATTCAGCATTTTTTAAATACAAACACTTGGTTTTGGAAAGCAATGATTGCAAGCGGGGGCGCTGGCTTACTTTATCTCATCACCATCAATAAAGCCTATATCGGCACAGTCACAACGATTCCAATCGCTCTCACCACCTTCACCATTTTGTATGTCGGCTTTATTGGCATCGCCATCAGCCCCCAATTTCCACGCGCACGGGCAGTTTTATCGTGGGGGCCGTTACGCAGGCTTGGCATTTATGCCTATGGCATTTATTTGTTTCACCAAGCAGTCCAAGGCATTGTCAATGGTATTATGCGCAATAAACCACCAGTATTTAACGAAATCGCCGATGTCATCCCGTCCATCATTGCTTTCGCCATTGTGCTAGTCATGGCGCATTTTTCATGGCACTGGATCGAAAAACCATTGGTAAAGTTAGGCCATCGCGTTAAATATTAGGCATAAAAACGAATTTTCGCCGAACTCACGATGATTCCATGAGTTCGGCATTACATCTTTATAATTATTGAGCAGATCCATCGCCTTCATCCGACGACGATGCTATGGTTACATGGGTCCCATCCGATTTCACTGCATTTTCGCCCGACTGCGCCAAACGCCGCCCGCGCACCTTGTTGGGTTGGGCCGACCATACCGGCTGGGTAATACGCACCGTCGTATTTTTTACCATCAGCATATTCGTCGTCACATACACAAACCCTAAAGTATCGAGCGCAGGCTGCACCCAACTTAAATAGCTGGGCAATGAACAATAAATTGGTTTTTCGCTCTTGTTGCCATTAGGCAATAATTGATGAATGGCAAATAACATTGCAGGTAAAACGATGCTATCCAAATCTAAATCTGGCTTAAACAAAACGCGCATCCCAATGCCACGCCGGCCTTGCCGAAATGATAAATACCCAATCATTTCTTGATCTTGCAACACCACAAACCCGCGATCTGATCGATGTGCGATGCGCGAAAGATCAGCCGCAAGATCGGTGCGCTGTAAGATTTTGGGCACAACCCGCATCGCCAAAATTTTAATCGCCGGATCATCACTTTTCTCGGCCTCACGCACCGTTGCAGCACAAGAAAAATCACTCACTGCCGCTAATCTTGTTAATTTACAAACATTCTGATGAATGACATTTAAAAAACCCGCCCGCGCCAAAGATTCATGTTCGTTACTACCTGCCGGAACCTCGACCAAAACAATATGACAGCCTTTCTCGCCCGCGTGCATCACAAAAGCCTCGGCTAGCTCGGCCCATGTTTCAATCATGTCTTCTTCGTCGGGTTTGGGGGCCATAAATTCGATCACACCGGCGTTGCCAGACACATCCATAATGCCAAAGGCATTACATTTGCCATGCTCATCGTGGCTTACCAACGCAACATTGCGATCATACCCAGCCGATAAATAAGAACGCAGTGCATCGATAAACGTATTAATTCCCTCCACTGCAACGGTCTCATAAGCCAATGGATGTCCCAATGCACTCAGGCGCTGAACGGTGGTAATGTCTCGGATATCAAAAAACTTAACCAAAATCTAATGAAATTCTACCATTCAGTGGGGTATAGTTTGCATAGTGAATGGTAGAGAGCAATCGTAGAGAGAGCAAATTCTGAGTTGATGAAAGGTTTTGCCGATATCACGATCCCTCTCCCACAGCTACGCTGTGGGAGAGGGATCGTGATATCGGCCCTTCAGCTTTTAGGAATTTGCGCTAATGCTTAACTATTTACTTCTTGCTATGGCATACAAAGATTTTTACAAGACCCTCGGTGTTGCGCGAGATGCGTCAGCCGAAGACATAAAAAAAGCGTTCCGCAAACTCGCTCGGCAATATCACCCCGATACCAATCCCGGTGATAAAAAATCTGAGGACAAGTTTAAAGAGGTTAACGAAGCCTATGAAGTGCTAAGTGACCCGCAAAAACGCAAGCTTTATGACAACGCAGGGGCAAATTATGAGCAATACCGCCGCGCCGGTGGCAATGCCCAAGATTTTGACTGGAGCAAATTTGCACCCGGCGGTGGGTTTGGTGGCTTTGGGCAAGGCGATGGCCGCCGCCAAGCCGGCAATATGGATTTTTCGGATTTGATCGAGCAGTTGCTAGGCCGACGCGGCGGCGGTATGCCCGGCTTTGGGCAAGGTTTTGGCGGTGCAGGTCAGGCCAGCCAAGCCTCAGCCGATATTGAACAGCCAGTCGAAATTTCACTGCAAGAAGCCTATCGCGGCGCGACCCGCATCTTAAGCAAAGCCGGACAAGATTTTGAAGTGACCATTCCAGCAGGGGTAAAAACCGGCTCGAAAGTGCGAGTGCGTGGGCAAGGCAAACGCAGCACCCAAGGCATGGGCGATTTATATTTGGTCATTGAGGTCAAACCCGATGCCCAATATGAGCGCAAAGACGATGATTTGTATGTCGAGCTAAAGGTCGATTGCTTTACCGCCATGCTGGGGGGCGAAGTAGTGGCTCCCACCATGGCCGGTAGTTTGGTCGTCAAAGTGCCGGCTGGCACGTCATCGGGCAAAATGATTCGCTTGCGCAACAAAGGCATGCCCAAACTCAGCGCCAAAGACGAATTCGGCGACCTCTACCTCAAGGTGATGATCACCGTGCCAACCCACATCGATGACAATCAACGCCGCAGCCTCGAGCAAATCGCGCAGAGCCTCGTAAGGTAAGGATGAAGGATGAGATAGCTCTCTTCATCCTTTACCCTTCATCCTTATCTAAATAGGCAATTGCACGTTTTAACACTTCGCGGTTTTCGTCATAGGTGATCAATTTTTGTCCCTGACGCGCCGTTACCCAGCGATAGGCCCGCACCTCTTTTTCCTGCACCTTCACTTTAGGGTTGCTCACGCTACCGATCCAGTAACGAACCCCTTTCATACCCATCCCATTCGGGCGCATATATGATTCATCAAAGTAAATACTGGCGTCAATAATCACCCCTTCGATGCCCGTTTCCTCGGTAAATTCTCGCATCGCGGCTTGCATCCCACTCTCATCAGCCTCGGCGTGCCCTTTTGGAAAAGCCCAATGTTCGCCAAAACGATGCTGAATAAGTAAAAATTTAATTGTGCCACTTTCTCGATCACGGCAAATAGGAATAATGCCAAAAGACTGATCGGTGCGTAAATCTGAAATAAGTTCTTTAATCTGCTCTGCCATTGCGTTTGTTCGTTAACATCAAACGATTGGTTAACAAACCAAGATTTTAACCTAAACCACGATGTACTAATGGGTTTTATCGGTATTTCGTCAATTTTTACTGTTGCAAATTCCTAAAAAATAAAAAGCCGAATTCACTATCTCTCCCCCAAAGCTGCGCTTTGGGGGAGAGATAGATACTGTGTTAAAAGTCAAGCCCCTTGACGCTTAGAAGTGAAATCTG
>CAZLOF010000449.1:0-4414 GCA_964560745.1 uncultured Thermoflexus sp. | reverse complement strand
TAGCGGTAAATTGGCTCTAAGAGCGCTGGCGCAGCGTGTGCAAAGGCCTCACGAAAGGCATTACGGGCCGCAATTTCAAAGGCGATTGGCTTTGAATCGACGGCGTGTTCTTTGCCATCGAGCACCACGCACTTTACATCATAAATAGGGTATCCGGCAATCACCCCTTTTTCCATCACTTGTTTAATGCCTTTTTCAATGCTGGCCTGATACGAACTGCTGATCACCCCGCCAAATACCTTCCAGCCAAATTCATAACCAGCGCCGGGCTCGGTCGGTTCTACCGACATCTCTACTTCGCCAAATTGCCCAGCCCCACCACTTTGTTTTTTGTGGCGATAGCGTGCTTGCCCCATTTTCATGATGGTCTCGCGATAGGGTACTTTGGGCAATGATGTCTCGACATCGACCCCAAATTTGTTGTGTAAATGATGCACTGCTACCTCGACATGGCTTTGGCCCATGCCAAACAACACTGTTTCGTGGGTAATGGGGTCATTGTGCCATTGCAAACTGGGGTCTTCTTCACATAATCGCGTTAGCGATGGGCTGAGCTTGGCGGTATCATTTTTGCTCTTGGGGTGCACCGCCATTGCCAATAATGGGTTGGGGAAGGTAATGCTTGGCAAGCCGATATGATGTTGTTTGTCGCACAAAGTATCGCCTGTGAGTGCGCTATTCAATTTGGTGACAACGCCCAAGTCGCCGACATGTAAGGTGGGGACTTGGATTTGTTCTTTGCCACGCGGCACGTGTAAGGTGGTAATGCGTTCTTCGCTGTTGCTGCGAGTTACTATCAAGCGGTTATCGCCGCCCGAAATGGGGCCTTCGATGACACGAAAATAAGATACCTTGCCGACAAAAGGGTCGGCAGTGGTTTTGAAGACATAAACGACATTGCCGTGCTTGCCATCATCGGGGTCGGCCCCCAAATCAAAAGGCATTGGGGCGTAATTGATGATTGAAAATAGGGCTGCCCCAACGCCAACCCCAAGGCTAGGGGCACAACACAACACTGGCACAAATGATTTTTTGCGAATGGCAGACCGCAACCCGCGAATGAGTTCATCATCGGTGAGCGTCCCCACATCGAAATATTTTTCGATCAAATCATCCTCGCCTTCCGCAGCGGCCTCCATCAATTTGGCACGGGCTGTCTCCACTGTCTCTACCATATCGGCAGGGATGGGACATTCTTCGCCCTTGGGGCCTTTGAGGTATTTTTTGCTCAATAGGTCGATGACACCGCTAAACTTTGCTTGTTTGCCCACTGGAATAATGAGTGGCACGATATCGGAGTGAAAAGCTTCGTGTAAATCATTCAATACCCGTTCATAATCGGCGTTATCTCGATCCATGCGCGAGATCATGACTGCGCGTGGAATATTAGCTTCTTCAACTGTTTGCATAGCTAATTCAGTGCCTACTTCGACCCCCGAAACTGCATCTACAAAAATAAGGCCGAGATCGCCGGCCCGCGCTGCGCATCTTGCCTCACCGATATAATCACTATACCCCGGTGTGTCAATCAAATTAATCTTATAGCCTTTCCACTCTACAGGCACAATACTTAGGCTAATCGATTGTTTTCGGCGTTTTTCTTCCTCGTCATAATCCGACAGCGTCGTGCCTTCATCTACCTTACCGAAGCGGCTACTGCCATTTGCAGCAAACAATAAGGCTTCAGTAAATGTGGTTTTGCCAGTGGTGTTATGCCCTAATAATACGACATTTCGCAGCTTATCTGTAGTATATTCTTTCATTGTAGACCTCTTAATCGTAACAAGTGCAAAATAATATTGCTTAAAATATTATATCCGATGCCTGGTAAAATATGACTTTCGTCCTTTTGTTTTCTTCAAACTTATCAGCATGAGTATGATGGGGTTTATAACCGAAACAATGGGTTTGTCAACCCGCCAAGCAACCAGTTAAAGATTAATCAACTGGGCAATTGGGGCATAACTGCGGCGGTGTTCAGTGGTAACACCTAGTTTTTGTAACGCATCGCGGTGTATTTGCGTGCCATAGCCTTTGTGTTTTGCAAAGCCATAGCCATGATAATACGAATCCAATTGCATGAGCATTGCATCGCGGCTGGTTTTGGCTAAGATCGATGCTGCGGCGACCGATAGGCTGATGGCATCGGCGAAATAAAAGGCTTGTTGGGGCAGTGCGATATCTGGTAACTGCACGGCATCGATAAGCAAGGCTTGTGGTTGAATGTGTAAACCTATTACTGCTCGCTGCATGGCTAAACGAGTGGCTGGCACAATCCCAAGTGCATCTATTTCTTGGGCGCTGGCGCTGCCAACCGCCCAACTTAGCGCATGGTGTTGAACCCGCTCGCGCAGTAATTCACGTTGTTTGGCCGAGAGTTTTTTTGAGTCGTTGACACCGACCAACATTTCGGGCAAATTGGGCTGATCGATTGGCAAGATAACGGCTGCGGCGACAACTGGTCCGGCCCATGCCCCGCGCCCGGCTTCGTCAATCCCTGCAATCAAGCTAAAACCTTGGTGTTTTAAAACAAATTCGCGGGCTAAGGTTGGTGGCATAAGCTAGTCATATGCGCCTTTGAGGGCGTTACGGCGAACAACAAGTAGCTCACGCAAGGTTTTGAGCGCATCTACCCCAAATTTGACGCGGCTGTTATCACGATAATACCAATGGATTGGCACATCAACAACTTTATAGCCACGACGTTTGGCAATAAACAGAATCTCAAAATCGAAGCCCCATTTATCAATCGTTTGTGAGCGAAAAATGTCACGGGCAACCTCACGCCGAAAACATTTATAGCCACATTGTGTGTCTTCGTGCGGCAAGCCCAATACTAATTTGGTGAGTAAGGTGGCGATGCGCCCTTGTAAATGACGAGCGGCTGGCTCATCATAACGCTTTGCGCCTTCACCTTCGCGTGAGCCAATGGCGATATCGTAACCATCAAGCTTGGGCGGCAAGAATTTTGGCAATTCGCTAAATGGCATCGCTAAATCGGCATCGCAAATAAACAGCAGTTTGCCGGTGCCTGCAAACATGCCGGCTTGCACCGCAGCACCTTTGCCACGACGAGTTTGGGTAATCACTTTGGCCCATGGGTGGGTATTGCAATAATCTTGGGCAATTTGTGCTGTGTGGTCTGTGCTAGCATTATCAACAATAATCAGTTCTAAACCATTGGTGGGGATAACGTGATTGAGGTTTGCATCAACAAATGCATCAAGGGCAGCCAGCGTGTTTGGCAACCGCTGTTCTTCGTTGTAAGCTGGAATAATGATGCTGATGAGTGCAGACTCAGCGGTCTCGGTCAAACTCATGTGAGTTGGTAATTATACCTACGAACAAATTCTGAGATTGCTTTTTATGACTGAAGACCGTATCTTTTATGTAAAAATGTTACAAGTGGGCTATACTCGCCTTATCATGTTGCCAACCGAACACTTTATTCAATTGCCGACTGTGACTTTGCGTTATTTACAAATGGGTGATGCGGCAAACCAGCTTTTATTTTTATTGCATGGTGTTACCGATAACGCCGATTATTGGGGCTGGTTGGGGCGTGAATTAGCCCAACGTTACCATATTGTGGCCTTAGATCAGCGGGGGCATGGTAAATCGGGCGCGCCAGATGATGGCTATCGGATGAGCGATTATGTGGCAGATGCGGCCCAAGTTTTGCGTTCGGTGACCACGATGCCCGCGATTGTGATGGGGCATTCATTTGGTGGATGGGTTGCCAATCGGCTCGCAGCCGAGCATCCTGAGCTTGTATCTAAGTTGATTTTAGAAGACCCGCCTTTTCGCGCCGACGCACCCCAAAATCAGACTGTTAGCGAACAAGACCAACAACGTTGGGATTGGTTTCAGTGGCAGCGGGATTGTGAACCGATGAGCCATAGCGAAAAAATAGCGCATTGTCACCAAATTCACCCAACTTGGAGCGATGAAGATTGTGAATTATGGGCGATAAGCAAGGCGCAGGTGCGCCCGCGAATTTATCAGGCTAATGGCATTGAATGGGATGTGAAATGGGCCGAGGCGGCGGCACGGGTTATTTGCCCGACTTTGCTCATTTATGGCGAAGGGGCGTTGGGTTCGATTGTCGATGATGTGCAAGCAGGCGCAGTTGAGCGCCTGATGCAAAATTGCCGCGCTGTCAAAATTGTCAATGCCGGGCATGGCATTCATCGCGAAAACCGTGAGGCGATGTTGCAGGCTGTGCTGGCGTTTTTATAAACGTAATTGTTAGAGCAACTTATTTTATGCTATGATTTTTGTTGCCTATGACCACCCTTACCATTCAATTGCCCGATAGTGCATATGAAATGCTTCAGAGTGCGGCAAAAGTAGCCGGCAAATCGTTGCAACAATTTGTGTCAGATTGCCTTTCATTTATTGCAGATGAGATGCC
>CAZLOF010000448.1:0-4422 GCA_964560745.1 uncultured Thermoflexus sp. | reverse complement strand
TTTCCAACCCATAGGCGACATCGGCGCAATGCATACCCACATAAATACCATGTTTACGCGCAGTATTCACGATATATTCGACCGTTTCAACGATTTGTGGCACAGTTGGGTCAGCTTTTGGCGGGTAGCCATAGCTCTGGCTAAGATCGGCTGGGCCAATATAAATGGCATCTAACCCCGGCACAGTAAGAATCGATTCAAGATTCTCGACCGCTTCTTTGGTCTCGATCATCGCCATCGTAATGCAAAAATTATTGGCATTTGGGGCGTAATCATCGCCATAAATCATGCTGGCACGTAATGGACCAAAGCTGCGATAACCCATCGGTGGATAACGACACGCGCCGACAAATGCCTCGCACTGCGCCCGTGTGTTAATCATCGGGCAAATGATGCCAAGACACCCCGCATCGAGCATTTTCATAATGATACCCGGCTCGTTCCACGGCACTCGCGCCATCGCTGGCGTTTGCTCGGTCTCGATCCCCTGCAACATTTCAAGCGCCCGTTGATAATCAACCGGCCCGTGTTGCATGTCAATCGTAATGCTATCCCAACCCGAATTTGCGAAGACCTCGGCGGCAAATGAGGTAGGCAATTGTGCCCACCCATTAATAATTGCGCCGCCATTTTTAAATGTGGTTAATATTTTATTTTCGCGCATAGCCTAAGTGTATATCAATTCATCAACTGCAAAAATTCGTTGAACAAATATTGCGAATCATGAGGGCCGGGAGCCGACTCTGGATGGTATTGCACACTAAAGGCACGTTGTTGACGGGCGCGTAAACCTTCGACACAGCCATCGTTTAGGTTGACATGCGTCACCTCAACTCCATTCGGCAAACTGTCGGCACTCACCGCAAAACCATGATTATGGCTCGAAATTTCAACCATGCCATTGTCGCTAAATTTTACTGGCTGGTTACCGCCGCGATGCCCAAACTTTAGTTTATAGGTGCTGCCGCCCAAGGCCAAACCCAGCAATTGATGCCCCAAACAAATGCCAAAAATCGGCGTTTTACCGATGAGTTGTTTGAGGTTGTCAATGGCATAGGTCACGGCGGCAGGGTCGCCGGGGCCATTGGATAAGAATACGCCATCGGGTTTAAGTGCCATGACCTCGGTGGCGGGCATATCGGCAGGCACAACCGTCACCTTGCAGCCATGTGCCACCAACAAACGCAAAATATTACGCTTGATGCCATAATCATACGCCACCACATGTTTTGGCGCGGCCTTTAGATCGGCCAAGCTGCCGGGCATCACCCAGTCGGCTTCAACAGATTGCGCCCAATGATAAGGTTCGGCACAGGTGACGTTTTTCACCAAATCAAGGCCATTCATATCAGGGGCGTTTTTAGCCATTTGCACCAACCGCTCAGGGTCGGTATTGACACTTGAAATAGCGGCGTTTTGCGCCCCATAAGTGCGAATATGCCGCACCAAAGCCCGTGTATCGACATCGCTAATCGACACAATGTTGCGGGTCTTTAAATAATCATCTAGCGATATATTGGCGCGATAATTTGACACGGTAGGGCTAGCCGCCCGCACCACAAACCCAGCCGCCCATGCGCGATCCGATTCATCATCGTCTAAATTTGCGCCATAATTGCCGATATGCGGCTGGCTCATCACCACGATTTGCCCACAATACGAGGGGTCGGTTAAAATTTCTTGATAGCCAGTAATACTGGTGTTAAATACGACCTCACCGGTCGTTTCGCCTATTTTGCCAAATGCCTCGCCGGGCCATAATTTGCCGTCGGCCAATGCTAATAATGCCTTCATCTTTAAATTACGAATTACGAATTACGAATTACGAACTATAAAGAGCGAAACAATTTACACCCAATTTGTAATTCGTAATTCGTAATTCGTAATTTTTTTATTCTTTATCGTCTCGTCCTCTAAATATCACCCGCATTGGGGTGCCAAAGAAACCAAATTCGGCGCGAATGCGATTTTCGATATAACGACGATAACTAAAATGCGCCAGTTTGGTGTCATTGCAATGAAACACAAACGTGGGGGGATTAATCCCCACTTGTGAGCCAAAAAATACTTTAAGCCGTTTGCCACCGGTTGAAGGGGGCGAATGTTTGGCATGGGCCTCACGCAAAATACGATTTAGATCGGAGGTGGGGATACGCATCGCCCTCGCCTCATTTACCCGCAAAGCCGCCGGAAAGATTTGCTCGCAGCGAAAACCGGTTTTGGCCGAAATAAACATGATCGGCGCATAGGCCATAAAATTAAAGCGGGAACGAGCTTCTTCGAGCAACTTATACATCTTTTCGGTCAACATGCCAAAGCCTTCGACCTCTCGCTCAGAACGCGCAACTTTCTCTTTGCTCTCTAGCAAATCCCATTTGTTGACCAACACGATTACACCCTTATTGGCTTCGAGAATGTAACCTGCAATGTGTTCATCTTGCACGGTAATGCCCTCGTCGGCATCGACCAACAACAGCACCACATGGGCACGTTCAATCGCCTTAAATGCCCGTAGCACACTAAATTTTTCGACACCCGGCTCAATTGAACCGCGCTTGCGAATACCGGCTGTGTCGATTAACGTAATCTTGTTTACCACTGGCACAAAGGCTTCTGCACCTTCAAGCGCTTCGTCGGCGGAATCGACCTCGCTTGAATCGCCAATCGGTCGATCGGTCTCGGTAAACTCGATCACGGTATCGATCGCATCGCGGGTGGTGCCAGCCACTGGGCTAACAATGACACGCGGCTCGCCAATCAATTGATTGAACAACGACGATTTGCCAACATTGGGGCGGCCCAATAATGCAATCTTCAACGAATCATCTTCAGCCTCATCAATAGGGTTTTTGGCAGGCAATGAACGCACGATCTCATCGAGCATATCGGCTACGCCATCGCCTTGCAGCCCGCTCACGGCAAATACTTCGCCTAAGCCCAATGCATAAAATTCCATCGCCTCTTGGCGGATGTGCGTGGCCTCGGCTTTGCTGGCGGCAACCACAATAGGGGGCACAGCATGCCCAGCTTTTTGGCGTTGCCCAATCAGCCGACGCAAAATTTCGGCAACAGCTTCATCAATGGCGGTCAAACCCGCTTGACCGTCAACCGTAAAGACGATCACATCGGCTTCGGCAATCGCAATCTCGGCTTGCTCGCGGATCTCGTGCACAAAATCAGCCGAACCTTCGGCGATAACCGCAACTTCTTTATCACGCAGCGCCTCAAGCGGCTCGATACCACCGGTATCAACCAAAACAAATTCAGCGCCGTTCCAGTGGCATTTTGAATACACACGGTCACGAGTTGTGCCGGGGCGATTGTCCACGACGGATAAATTCTCGCCGACAATGCGGTTAAATAACGTGCTTTTGCCGACGTTGGGGCGGCCCACTAGGGCAACAAATGGGGTGGACATACAGGGCGACTGATTATACTGGCCTTTCAAGTCGGAAACAAGCGCAACAAAACATCGGGGGCATACCGTTCCGCTTGATCACGGGTCAGGCTATTCGATTTTGCGATTTCACCATACAAACGACCGCTTGGTCGCAACGTGCGTTGTTGGGTAACGTGGTCAAAGGCATATAAGCCAAATTTCATACGCCACCCCTCCGACCACTCAAAATTATCGATGAGCGACCAATGATAAAAACCGACGATATCGTAACAAAACTGTATGCCAAGCCAAACCGGCTTGAGGTGCTGCATGAGAAAAGCCGGACGTTGATCATCATCGGCATCGGGCAACCCACACTCGGTAATATAAATCGGGATATTTAAACGCCCAAGCCGCTGCAATAATTTCCACAAACCATCGGGGTAAATTTCGCCATAGTTATAGTCGCTAATTTCGGTTTGCAATGGGTTGTGATAACCAAAAATTTCGGCCTCGCGCAACATCGCCGGTTCAATCACCCGCCCAAATAAAGTGGCGCGGCTACGAATATCAAACATGGTAAATTGGCGGGTATAGTAATTTAGCCCGATCCAATCTAATGTACCACGCAAGCCGCGCGCACTTTGGGTTGCGCCTTGACGCAGCGCCAATGACCATTTGCCTTGGGTCAACGCCAAAATGACACTCTCGTTAAAAGCATAATCTTGAAATTTGGCCGTCATGCCATCTAAAATATGATTTGGGCGTAATGGGCTAAAATAGCGCATATGATGGGCCAAGCCAACCCGCGCCAAGACTTGTTTTTGGTGCAATGTTTGATAGGCCGCGCCATGCGCCAACAGCATATTGCGCAACACTGCAAACGAACGTTTAGTAATGCCTTCATGTCCGGGCGGGTGTGTGCCACCGAGATAAGCCAACACCGCGTACACATTTGGCTCGTTAATGGTGCACCACAAGTCACACAAATCGCCCAAGGCATTTACCACCACTGCCGTATAACGTGCAAACCAGCCAATCAC
>CAZLOF010000447.1:1502-4426 GCA_964560745.1 uncultured Thermoflexus sp. | reverse complement strand
ATTGAGGTGCAATTAAGTGGCGCACAATTAGACAAACATGGCTATTTAACCGATATTGTTGATATTGAACGCATATTAAATGGCTTGGTTGCGCATTATCGCGATCAGCTTTTAAATGATTTACCTGAATTTGCTGGGTTAAACCCAAGTATTGAGCATTTCTCGCGTATTTTATGCACTTCGTTTGCTTCTCAGCTTCATGCGCCAAATCTTAGTGCCATCGCCATAAAATTATGGGAAAACGACATTGCATGGGCATCTTATTCACTTGATCTAAAAGCATAGGGGCTTTGATGCGTATCGGTTTAGTGATTTATGGCGATCTCGATACCATTTCGGGGGGGTATTTGTATGATCGTAAGTTAGTTGAATATCTACGTGCATGTGGCGATCAAGTAGATATTATTTCTCAGCCTTGGCAAAACTATGTGCGTCACCTTGCTCAAAATTTTGATACTGGTTTTATAAAACAAATATCAGAGCCTTACGATATTTTGTTGCAAGATGAATTGAATCATCCATCTTTATTTTTTGCCAATCGTCGGCGAAAAAGGATGCTTAAGGCGTGTCCAGTGATCAGCATTGTGCATCATTTGCGCTGTAGTGAGCAACGATCTGGGCTGTTAAATATGGCTTATCGTTGGGTTGAGCGATCTTATTTACAGGGTGTTGATGGGTTTATTTTTAATAGTGCAACAACACGTCATACTGTGACGCAACTAGTGGGGAATAAGCATTCATTTGTTTTAGCTTATCCGGGTGGCGATCGTTTTGTAGGTTTGGAATATTTGCAGGATGATATGCCGATGTTTGTAAAAAATGATAATTTGCTGCGTATTTTGTTTGTAGGTAATCTTGATTCGCGTAAGGGTTTACATGTTCTTTTGGCGGCATTGTGTCAATTGTGTAGTAAAGATAGATTTTGTTGGCATCTAACTGTTGTTGGAGATAGTAATAAAAATAATGCCTATGCGAAACAAATGTTGGAATTAGCAAATCAGCTAAAACTATCTCAAAATATTACTTGGTTAGGCGCAGTAGACGACGCAACCTTAGCACAACAATATGCAACCCATGACTTATTCGTGCTACCATCTCAATACGAAGGGTTTGGCATTGTTTATCTCGAAGCAATGAGCTTTGGCTTACCCGTCATTGCAAGTAGCGCTGGGGCGGCCCACGAAATTATTAACACAGGCGAAAATGGCTTTTTGGTGCCACCCGAAAACCCATCAGCCCTTGCTATGCGGTTACAAACCTTGTTAAACAATAAAACACGATTACACGCCATGCGTATCGCTGCCCGCAAACATTTTGAACAACACCCAACTTGGGCGCAAACAACCCAAACTATTCGACAATTCTTGTTGAAAATGTCAAACCAATCAAAAAACACCTACAATATACGTTTAAATTCACTAGGTGGCGACTCGATCAAATAACGAGCACTAGTTGCTAACAAATGAGAAACTGCTGACATGTTATTGGCTGGGGGTGGTGTGAGTGTAATAGGTGGCGCAAACGTTATTTTAACGACATTATTCTGATATCGCGGAAACATAATTTGCAAACCCGCAGCCATACGTTCACGGTCATAACGGCTGCGTCGTAAATGGGTCAATGGGTTTCGTAATGCGCCTGCTGATACAACACCGCGCACAATCGTTGGCAACAACTGTGTTTGTGGGGCCAACCGCATAAACACGCCAATACTTTCTCCCCAGGTTTCAAGTGATGCAACTGCGCCCGGCAACACCTCTGGGTCTGGTTCAATTTTACCCGCCGGAAAAGTTAAGATCGCCCCACCCCGCCTGAGATGCGCTGTTGCTTCGCGCACCACCCGCATTCGATCGCTTGTATCGTCTGAAACATAAATAAGGTGTTGTGATACATTGGGCAACGAGCGCAAAAACGGGCGTACCGCAGCCACAATTTTTAAATCGCTGCGCTGAATACTCGAAAATAACGCAATCGTATCAGCCATGCCCGGGTGGTTTGATGCGATTAACACCGGTCCTTTTGCGGGTACATGCTCAACCCCAGATACCAACAAGCCATTGGTAAATTGACGCATCAGCCACTTCGAGCCACCCATCAAACCTAACATCCCCACCTGCTCATCGAATGTTACAATTTGCTCAGCAAAACGACGTGCAATTGGCCGTAGTAATGGCTCAAACACTGCACGGCTACGCCTAAAATGAGCCAACCCCAAAGATTCGAAGAAATCACTCAAGTTAATGCGAATCAGTTCGTCCAAATAGACACTGGAAGTCGGCAAAACGGTGCTCACACGCGCATTGTACGCCGATATTATGAGCAAAACACCAAGCTATTTTTTCGGCTTGGCGGGGCCTCGTCCTATGCCATTCATCGGGCGGTTTGGGCGAATGGC
Organism: uncultured Thermoflexus sp.; assembly: GCA_964560745.1. Classification (GTDB taxonomy): domain Bacteria; phylum Chloroflexota; class Anaerolineae; order J036; family Brachytrichaceae; genus AQU-03. Next base: position 2,031 of record CAZLOF010000447.1, on the reverse strand, counting down.
ATAAAGACCTTTCAAGAGGCGATTAATTATTCAAATACGCAATTGGTCGAAGCAATTCACCCACTTGCACAAGATACGCCAACATTAAAAATTGTGGATTTGGGTTGTGGCTTAGGCGGCAGTTTGTTTTATTTGGCCCAACTTTTTAATTCGCCATTTATTGGTATTGGTTTGACAATTAGCCCTAGTCAAGCAAAATTAGCAAATGAACAAAATAAAAATATGCCTATGCGAAATATTACTTTTTTAGAGGGTGATTTTTTTCATGTGCCATTATGCGCTGACCTAGATGTCGCCTATTCTATTGAAGCCTTTTGCCATGCCCCTGAAGCCGCTCCCTACTTAAACGAAGTAGCACGTTTATTACGCCCGGGTGGGCGCTGGGTTATTTGCGATGATTTTCTAAACACCCCACCCGCCAAGCATCAACATGCCTTTTGGTTAGATGCCTACAAAACAGGTTGGCGTGTCCCAAATATTCACACAGTTGATAGCATTGTAAGGCAAGCCCAATCGGTTGGGTTACGCC
>CAZLOF010000447.1:1026-1492 GCA_964560745.1 uncultured Thermoflexus sp. | reverse complement strand
CACGGAAGCATTGCCGGCAGTGCCCTTGGCAAAATGGGCATCATCGATTACCGCTTTTTGGTATTTGAACGGGTTGACACAAAATAACTCTGGCAAAATAAAGACATATTGCAACCCAATTCTCAACTTGCCGAATTATTTGCCAATGAAACGGCGCAAGCCGAATACATCGAAATTGCGGGGCAATTGGTAGCACGCATCAGTGCAGAATTTTGGACAGCCAGACAGCGCCAAGCAAACCCATTACACGAAGTAGCTTATCGTGCTTGCTTTAAGCCACAACTACCGCGTTTTTTTATCGAGCGGTTAACCCAACCCAATGACATCGTCTATGATCCATTTAGCGGGCGCGGCACAACGGCAATCGAGGCGGGCTTACTGGGTCGGCGGGTTATTGCCAACGATGTCAACCCGCTCAGCCGTATACTTACTCAGCCTCGCCTTTCACCAACGACAATCGAGGCGT
>CAZLOF010000447.1:0-1016 GCA_964560745.1 uncultured Thermoflexus sp. | reverse complement strand
CGGCTCGCAGTGCTAAAAACAAATCAGCCTCAATTTGTAGATACGCAACTTCAATTCCCAATGTTCTACCATCCCGACACCGAGGCTGAAATTCACAAGCTACGCAATTATTTAACTCAAAAGCGCAATGAGAATAATGAAGATGATTGTGATCGCTGGATTCGCATGGTGGCAACAAATCGGCTCACTGGCCATTCACCTGGATTCTTTTCGGTTTACACCCTGCCCCCCAACCAAGCGGTTACGGCAGAGCGCCAAATTAAAATCAACCAACAGCGCCAACAAACCCCACCCTACCGTGATATTAGCGCATTAATTTTACGTAAATCAAAGGCATTGCTCGGCAAACTAAGCGCTGAAGATGTCGCGCACCTACACACAGCAGCCACGACCGCAGTATTTTTCACTGGAGATGCCGCCCAAACTGCGGGCATTGCAAACGACACTGTGCAATTAACAGTGACCTCACCACCTTTCTTAGACGTAGTGCAATATGCTAATGACAATTGGCTACGCTGTTGGTTTAACGAGATCGATGCCTCAAACATCGGCCAACACATCACGATGGCAAAATCGCTTAGCGAATGGCGCAACATCATGCAGCGCGTGTTTCATGAACTTTACCGCATCACGCGAATTGGGGGATGGGTAGCATTTGAGGTAGGCGAAGTGCGCAACCGCAGCGTGCGGCTAGATGAACACGTGCTACCACTTGGGCTTGAAGCCGGTTTTGACTGTGAAGGTATTTTGATCAATCAACAAAGATTCACTAAAACGTCGAACATTTGGGGGGTGAGCAATAATATGGCTGGCACGAATTCAAACCGAATTGTGATTTTTAGGAAGTAGATGAAGTGGTTAGTAGTCAGGTTCCTCTGTCTAATACATTTCACGCTCGATTTTTCATCTCTTTTCCATTATCTCCAATTCCATTTTTAGGGGGTCACTTCACTATGTTAGTCAGGGTCGAAGTTAAAGCCGAGGTCAGGGTCGATGGTATATTCCCTATACTATGC
>CAZLOF010000446.1:0-4432 GCA_964560745.1 uncultured Thermoflexus sp. | reverse complement strand
GCAATACACCCATCATCCCCGCCAGTCACCGTGATTTAGTCGAACGCCCGCTATTAGCGATGCTTGCCACCACCTTGCCTGATGGCACACCGCAAGTGACCCCAGTTTGGTTTAGCTATGACGGTCAACATTTCTATTTTAATACCGCGCAAGGTCGTTTAAAAGCCCGTGCAATTGAGAAGACCCCCTATGTAGCGATTTTAATTATGGATCCGAATAATGGTTTTCGTTATATACAAGTGCGTGGGTCTGTAACAGCTAACGAGGCCGAGGGACGCGCCAATATTAATGAGCTGTGCTTACGCTACACAGGCTCGCCCGTTTATAAATTTGGTCCGCCCGACGAAGTGCGCATCAAATATACCATGAGCATTGAACATTTGCTCGTGTCGGGCTAAGGTAAAAGAGTTAAAAGTGCTAAGTGCTAAGTCCCAAGTTAAAATGCAGGACTTAGCGCTCTTTTAACTTAAACTTCGTTCACTTTGAAACCTATCGCTATATTCGCCCATGAATGAATTCGTGGTCTGAAGCAAACAAATGCGTTGAAACGCATTAGACGTGTGTTAAACGCGCTTTAGCGCGTTTGAAATTTTTAGACCGTGAATTCATTCACGGGCGGGGTTGAAAGATATTCATACAAACTATGGGTTTTAAAATGGACGGGGTTTAGCACTATTTTTGATGTTGGCACATATTCAACGAACCCCTACACACCTCGTTATGCCCGGGATGGCATCGGCCCATTCACATGCTTTTCAGCGGGCATTGCGTGGGCGCACCCAGTCACGCACTGCCCATAAACGCACAGCGGCCGGCAATTTCTGGTCGTGGCGCGATCAAATGTTTCAATTGGTGGCCGAACTCACCCCCGATGATGTGTTTGATATTTCGCGCTTTGCTTTTGTCGAATTGGCGATGTGTGGCGTGACAGCCGTTGGCGAATTTCATTATGTGCATCATGATGTGGGCGGCAAACCCTATGCCAACCGGCTGGCAATGAGCGAGGCCGTTATTCATGCTGCGCAAGAGGCTGGCATCCGTCTTAGCCTCATTCGTACCGGCTATTACCGCGCTGGCTACCAACAAACCCTGCATGATGGGCAAAAACGCTTTTGCGATGCCACAACCGATGAAACTTTGCGTGATGTGCAAACATTAACGGCAATGGCTGCTGGTCAAACCGATCATTTGCGGGTGGCAATTGCGGCGCATAGCATTCGCGCTTGTGTGCGTCAGCAATATCTTGATTTGGCGGCCTATGCCCGGCAACATCAGTTGCCATTGCATATGCATGTGAGTGAACAACGCCGCGAAGTAGACGAATGTGTGGCCGAATATGGCAAACGCCCGGTCGAGCTTTTGGCCGATGATGGCATTTTAGATGCACGTTTTGTCGCCATTCATGCCACCCATTTGTTGCCCCACGAATCGGCGCTGATGGGCCGCGCAAATGCCATTGCCTGTATTTGCCGCACCACCGAGCGTGATCTTGGCGATGGGCTGCCGGTGGCGGCGGATTTGGCGCAAGCGGGTGTGCGTTTTTGCGTTGGGGCCGATAGTCACGCCGCTTCAGATGCGTTTGAAGAGGTGCGGGCGATTGAATTAGACGAACGTGCCCGCCACGAGCGGCGCATTGTGGCAGCGCAGGGCGAGGCCTTGCTCGCTGCTGCCACCACACATGGCTATGCCGCCATTGGTTTTGCCGATATGCTTGGGCAAGATCAAGTTTATTTGCGGGTCGATGACCCCTCAATCGCCGGGGCAATGACCGAGAACCTGATCGATGCGGTTATTTTTGGCGCAAATGCGCGGGCGGTGGATCGGGTGACGGTGGGTGACAAGATGATTGTGGATGGGGGCTGTCATATTCATTATGATGCTGCCCTCGCTGGCTATTTGGCCTGTTTGAAACGCTTAAGTTAATGAATGGCGGATAGTATCGCTCAGGTCCCTGCCACGCCGAATGCTACGTTCTGGCTCACGGCTCTGAAATGCAGAGGAGGTGGGGCGAATACCTCAACAAAAATTTTTTGGAATAAGAAAGTGTCACTTTACACTTTGCACTTTAGCCAGTATACTGCCCTTTTATGGATGGATTGAATCGATTGACTGAGAAAAAGCGACAACTCGATGCGTATCGCCCATTACCAGTGGCGCTTGAACAAAATTTGCAGGCATGGTTTCGCATCGAGTTGACCTATACCTCGAATGCAATTGAAGGCAATACCCTCTCACGCGCCCAAACCGCTCTCGTGGCGGATAAAGGCCTCACGGTTGAGGGCAAAACCTTACGCGAGCAAATTGAGGTGGTTAATCACATCCGTGCGCTCGAATATATTCACCGGCTGCAACACTTGAGCAGGCGGGATATTACGCAAAAAACGATCTTGGAGATTCATGGTTATATATTGGCGCATATTAATGATTCGTATGCAGGGCGATATCGAGATATTCCTGTACGCATCGCTGGCGCTTCTGTCGTCATGCCCAATCCGCTAAAAGTGTCGAAGTTGATGGATGAATTTGTGGATTGGTTGCACGAAGGAGATGATCACCCTGTGCGTATTGCGCTTGATGCGCATTACAAATTGGTCAGCATCCATCCGTTTGTCGATGGCAATGGGCGCACGGCCCGATTGCTGATGAATTTACTTTTGTTACAAGCGGGTTATCCCCCGGCCATCATTCAAAATGAAGAGCGCGGCGCTTATATTGCCAGTATTGAAAAAGCCCAACTGGGCGGCTCTCTACAAGATTATTATGCCCTAACAACCCAAGCCGTTGAGCGTTCACTCGATGTTTATCTCGATGCGCTTCAGCTTAAGGAGCCTAGCGTTGCGCCATTGCCACAAGCGCTAAAAATTGGTGAATTGGCAAAAGCTTGTGGCGAAAGCGTGCCAACCCTTCGTTATTGGACACAACAAGGGTTGTTGCAGCCAATTCGTTACACCGCAGGGCATTACAGCCTATATTCGCCTTCAGCTATTGAGAAGGTTAAACAAATACGCCAGCTTCAACAGCACGATCGTTTAAGTATTGCCGAAATAAAAGCACGGCTAAAACAATTAAAGCATTGAGTTTCTCGTTTTGCCCTTCATCAGTTGCTGCCGATTTCACTATCTTTTCTTCAAGGGACCAGATTACTGGTTTATGCTTGAAGAGGGGTTAGTGAAATCGGCAAAAACTGCATTTTAAGCTTTGTTTAGGATAGAATCACCTGCTTATTAACCACTAACCACTATTATTTATGACTGAAACAATTTTTATCGATGGTAATGGCCTGACGTTTGAGCAGGTATGGCGGGTGGCGCACGCCCAAACCGGCGCTGTAACAGTGGCCTTGACCGATGAGGCAAAAGCGCGGGTTACCCGCGCTGCGCAAGCGGTGCAACAATTGCTCGACCAAGGCCGCGTTGCTTATGGCATTACCACCGGTTTTGGGGCGTTTAAAGACAAGGTGATTTCGAATGACCAAGTGTCGCAATTGCAACACAATATTTTGGTCAGCCATGCGGTTGGGGTGGGTGAGCCATTTGATGGCGCAACGACGCGTGCCATTATGCTCATTCGGGCCAACACGCTATCACGCGGGCATAGCGGCATTCGGCTAGCAACGTTGCAATTGTTGCTCGATTTGCTTAATGCGGGGGTGCATCCGATTATTCCGCAAAAAGGCTCGTTAGGGGCGAGCGGCGATCTGGCTCCGCTGGCGCATATGGCCTTGCCAATCATTGGGCATGGCGAGGTGATATATATGGGCGAGCGCATGGCAAGTGATGAGGCAATGCGTCGCGTCGGCCTTAGCCCCATCACCCTAGCCGCCAAAGAGGGGCTGGCGCTGACCAATGGTACGACAGTGATGTGTGCCATCGGTGTGCTCGAAACCATCCGTGCCGAGCGTCTGAGCCAAGTGGCCGATATTGCTGGGTGCTTGAGTTTAGAAGCCTTGCATGGTACAGATCGCGCCTTTGATGCGCGTATTCATGCCTTGCGCCCGTTTCCTCGACAGATGGAGTGTGCGGCGTATTTGCGGCGTTTGCTAAGCGGCAGCCAATTCACCCGCCCACACAGCAGCCCAAATGTGCAAGATGCCTATACCCTGCGCTGTATGCCGCAGGTGCACGGCGCGGTGCGTGATGCGATTGCCTATGCCCGTTGGGCGTTTGAGATTGAACTAAATGCTGTAACCGATAACCCGCTGATTTTTATTGATGACGCGACGGGCGAGATTGACGTGATTAGCGGCGGCAATTTTCATGGCGAACCGTTGGCGATTGCGATGGATTATCTTGGTTTGGCGATGGCTGAGTTTGGCAATATTTCGGAGCGGCGCTGTATGCGTTTGACCGATGAAGCCAGTAATACCCATACCTTGCCTGCATTTTTAACCAATGAGGGTGGCTTGAATAGCGGTTTTATGATTGTGCAATAT
>CAZLOF010000445.1:0-4438 GCA_964560745.1 uncultured Thermoflexus sp. | reverse complement strand
GCTGAGTGCTGAGTGTTGAGTGTTGAGTGCTGAGCAGATGCCAAGCTTCGACCAAGCGCTCTAGGTTTTTATGCGGTTTATTGCTGGCCAAATAAAGCGCAAATGCATTGGGTAAGCTAAATTTAGCTCGCACGCGATCGATTTCAACATCGGGTTGGGGGCGCATTGAGGCATCGGCGGCTAACGGTGTGACAAAAATACGCCCTTTGAGGGTAGGAAAAAAGCGGGTTAGATCGGCGGCAGCGCTGTGCGAAATAGTGATGACGGCGTTTGAGGCGACAATTGCCAAACGATGGGCTAGCATAATGATGAGGCGTGTTTTAAATGATGGCACATATTGCGGGTAGACGAACGAGATCGCATCATAAATGCTGGTGACGCTGGGGCGTGGGGCGCGTAGAGGCCGCACATAATAGTTAAAATGCGACAGCTCGGCGCTAACATTCATCCCCATCAGTGATTGGGTTGACGATAACAAGTTGCGCGGGCTAAATACGTGCGTATCAACATCAACCCATTGCAGCTTGGGGTGCGCCAGCGCGGTTAAATCGTAGCGCGTGTTTTGGCTGAATGGGTTGCGTAAGGCCAAAATGTGCTCATGTTCATCGAGCATGGTCGGCAAATGGGCCAACAAATTGTAAGCCACGCGCCCGATGCCGGGGAAGTGGTTTTGGATGACGCGGGCATCGAAAAGATAGGCCATGACGTGATATTGCTGCGATTTTGGCGATAGTGTTAGGCCCGAATTATGACGACGTTTCGCCCCATGGGGGTGCGCATTTCGCTGGCTGAGGTGCGGGCGGCAATCGGCACTTGCCCAGTGCGCCGATCAAAAACCACCAGCCAACCGGTCTCTAACCCCAACCCATCGAGATAGGCATCTAATTGCGCTAAGCCTTCGTTTAATGGGTCGGTCTCGTCATCGCGCCATACTTTTAGCTCAAATGCAAAACGCTGGGTGCGATAACGCAACAGCAAATCCATACGGCGGCTGCCAATGGCATATTCACGGTCAATACTGCCTTCGCCATTGGCCACCCGATGCAAAAACGCCATCAGCACAATGTGTGGCGCAATTTCATGATAAGCCGCACTTTTTAGCAAGGGCTGGCCATGTTGCCGCCAAAATGCCAAGAAACTATCGAGCAATTTTGGGGCATCCAGATCTCCATTGGGCATAAGCCATGCCGGGGTGATGGCGGGTAGACTGGTTTGCGTTACAAAAGTGAGTTCGCGTGGAATAATTTCTTTGTAAATGGCATTGGCGATGCGCAGCCCATGTGGGCCATCTTGTCGAATTAAGCCTAAATCGGTGACATAACGAATATCATCATCTGGCACATTGTCTAACGCCAACCCAGCCAACAATGGCTCAATGATATGCCGCACCCGCGGCTCGCGCAGTTTGTCCGAGAGTTGATCAAGGTGGGTATCGCGGCGCAAAATCAGGGCTTCTTTGGCTTGCTCAAATCGTTGTGGGGTAACGGCTTGGCGGCGGTCGCGCCCGCTTTTATCGGTAAAACAGGCTTGTTGGGCCAGTGCATTCACCAGCCAAGGCTGGCCTTGGGTCAATTGCCAAGCCATGGCTAGGGCATCGGGCGTAAAGATTTGCCCTGTTTCGGCGGTGTGCTGGGCATACAGCGCTGCCATCTGCTCACGGGTAAAATCGCCCATGCGCAACGACACGGCTTTGATGTTAAAGGCGCTGCCGCCGGTGATGATTTCATGATCGGAGGTGTGAATACGATAGTCGCGCACATCACGCACCCCACACAAAATAACGGTGGATGGAAACCCAGCTGGGCGTTTGTCATAGCCGCTGCGTAGTTGGCGCAATACGCTAATCAGCGCATCGCCAACCAAGGCATCGACTTCATCTAACAATAATATGACGGGCTTATTGCTGTGTTGTGACCATGCACCCAATAACGCTGCTAACTGATTATCTGGATTTGATTTGAGTCGCAAATTACTCAGGGTTTCTTCGAGGAAATCATCGCCTAGTGCATAGGTTGCCCGTTCTGCAATAACGGCTGTGATAGCGTGAATGGCGCGTTCAACGCTATTGCGCGCCGCTTGCGCCGCCTCGATATTGGCATATAAACAACAATAGCGCCCGTCTCGGTTGAGGTGTTCTTGCAGCGCCAACAGGGCGGTGGTTTTGCCAGTTTGACGTGGTGCATGCAGCACAAAATAACGCCGTTGCTCAATCAACAGCATCACCTCTTCGAGGTCAAAGCGTGTTAGCGGCGGCAGCGTGTAGCTTTGGTCAATTTGATTGGGTCCGGCGGTATTGAAGAATCGCTGCATAAGAGGGATTATAGCAATTTTGTGGGGAGGGGCGATTTGTCTGCGAAATTAGGCTGCAATGGCAGTGATTTCTAGAACACCTGCTATTTGGTTAAGTAAGGGTAATTTGCACACAAGGCCATCTAACGCGATAAGTGAGCGGCTAAACTTGCTGTAAACTTGGCGCAGTTGGGTCGGCATACCAGTGAGGTTCTTTGGAATCAGATTTGCACGATGCAGGTGTATGACATTAAAGCCAGTTTCGATCAGCATATGTCGAATTTCTGGGTCAGTATAACGGCGTGGGTGCGCGTAGCCCAGCTTATAGCGCCGAATAATAGACTCTTGCCAAGCATGGCGCTGGGGGAGTTGGTAAATAAGCAATTTACCATTAGGTTTTAGCACGCGCCGAATTTCACGCAGCGATTTCATTTCGTTGCCTTTTTGGCTAAATTCGTCTACGTGTTCAAGCACACCGCAACTAAGCACCGCGTCAAAAGTTGCGGCATCGAAAGGCAGGGTTGTAGGGGCTTGTGAAACAATTCTGGTGAAGATGCGGCTGAGAGGCACGTCAGGCAGTTGGTCATCTGGCTCGCGCACATCATATGAAGTAACGCGCAAGCCACGCTGCTGCATCAAATAGGTCATTTGTCCCATGCCGCAGCCCCAATCGAGCACATGGGCAGTGTTGGGTAGCTGGGCGCGAATGTCATTGGCGATGCGGATGTAGTTCCACAGGCCGATGGGTTGGTCAAGGTGCAAAAAACTTTGGAGACCGAGTGCTTTGCCAGCGCGGGCGTTGTCGAGGAGGAAGTTATAGTTGGTGAGGTCAGGGTTTGTTAGCATAGAGTGAAAATTAAGCAAGTTTATAGGTGCAGAAAAATTGTTATTTTGGGGCGGTCATCAATTTTTGATACACATTTTAAATCTCTGAAACCGTTTTTTCTATTGAAAATTGAGAAATCACATGATGCCGTGCCATTTTCCCTAATAATTGTCTTAATTCTAAATCTTGTATGAGTTTTTCGATTTGTGTTGCCATTTCAGGAAGATTGTAAGGTGTGACAAGAACACCGGTCATACCGTCAATTACAATCTCAGGCAAAGCTCCATGCGCAAATGCAACTACTGGTTTTTGTGTCGCCATTGCCTCAATATTGACAAGCCCGAAAGGTTCTGGGTCTCCCGGATGCACAAAAATATCCATTGCGGCAAAAGCTGACCTCGGATCATTTAGCTGTCCGGTGCAAATAAAATTGTTATTTAATCCATAACTGGTGATCTGTTCTTGTAACGATTTTGCATAATCTCCATTATCGCTAAAAGGATCACCACCCACAATTATATATTTTGCTTGTGGGTATGTGGACCTTATTAAACCTGCAACCTCAATAAATCGGTGTTGACCTTTCCACGGACGCAAACGCCCCACGGTTCCAATCACAATATCATTGGGGGCAATATGATAGGTCTGTCGAAATTTTGCTCGAAGTTCAGTTAGATCATTAATGACCAATTTTGATAAGTCTATACCATTATGAATGGTATATGTTTTATGTTTATATGGCAAATTCTTGGAAACAGCATAAGAATTGGTAATCACACAACGAGCGAGCCTATAAAGTATTCTTTTTAATATACTATCTATTACAGGGTTTTTAGGTTTATCTTCACTTAGCCAAAAATCACGCATATGCCATACGAATGCATAATCTTCACCCAGTGAAGCAAGCGCAGTATAAATTGATGCCCTAATGGAATTTGAGTGGACAATAGCAGCATTTATTTTGCGAGCTATCGTTCTTATTTGGTGTGCTACCTTGCCAAGTGATACAAATGCCCAAACACTTTTACGCAATTTTGGCAAATCGAAAATAAAAACGATAGCGCCATTTTGGCGTGCTAAGCTGGCCAATTTACCTTCAGGGCAAATTAAATAAGGTGTCCATTGTGTTCGATCAAGTTTTTTTATGAGCAATAGCAAGCTTTCTTCTGCGCCGCCTATGCCATCAACATGATCAATAAAAAGAATTGCTTTTGGCATGGTATTTTAGGTAACCTGATCTAGCCAATAACCCAAGTTTAGCAATGTCCACAGTTCTCGTCCAAAATTATGTGTACCTTTCAGATGAAAAGTTATCATTTTTTG
>CAZLOF010000444.1:0-4447 GCA_964560745.1 uncultured Thermoflexus sp. | reverse complement strand
CCCCGATACTATCGTAGCTTTAGGGGATAGATCGTGAAATCGGCGCTTCAACTGTCAAACTAACGCACAACCTGCTAATAACTTAAAAAGCCGCCATCGACCAGCCATGTCGCCCCGGTCACAAACGAGGCATCATCGCTCGCTAAGAAGGCCGCCACCTGTCCCACCTCACGCGGGTCGCCACGTCGCCCTAGGGGGGTGTGGCGAATAAATTTACCACTGGCCCCGCGTGTAGTGGGTGAGGCATGTGCCGCTTGCGTATCAATATCACCGGGTGCAATATTATTCACCCGAATACGATGTGGACCTAACTCAATTGCCGCCACTTTGGTCAGCCCGCCCATGCCCGATTTGGCGGTGCAATAGGCGGTAGCCAGCTCTTGGGCTGCAAACTCGGCCACCGACGAGATCAGCACAAGGCTGCCGCCATCGCCCTGCGCCACCATTTGGCGTGCCGATTCTTGGGCACACAAAAATGCCCCAGTCAAATTCACATCCAAAATACGCTGCCAATGCGCGTCGGTCTCATCTAAAAATGCGGTAGGTTGCGACGCGCCCGCCACCAAGGCCGCACTGTGAATAAGGGCATCGAGCCGCCCAAAATACGCGACGATGTCGCGGATGAGCGCTTGCACTTGGCTGCGCTGGCTAACATCACAGGCCAGACCAATCACGCGGTCAGGTTGGCCCAATGCTGCCGCCGCAGTTTGGGCTTGGGCCAGCGTTGGCTGGGCAATCGCCACCCGTGCGCCTTCGGTCAAACAACATTGGGCGCAGGCCCGCCCAATGCCGGTGGCCCCACCGGTGACTAATACTATTTTGTTATTTAGTTTCATGGTTGGCTAAATATACACTTTTATATCTCGCCTAAGCCTTCTATTTATAGACAAATAAAATAAAGATCGCGTATATGCCGTATGATCGCAGCAACTCTGTTTGCCTATCGTCTAGCGCAGGGATTAAAATCCCGCGCTGGGCATACAAAGACCGCCTTCGCGGTCTAAATTCTTAGCCTGCGAAGGCAGGCTTTGTATGCCCAGCGCGCCATTTCTAATGGCAGCGGTATCTTACCGTAAATATGCGATGTTTAATTTGTTTGTCTATAGATAAAAAAATACCGCCTAAAGCCCCTCAAGGGCTTTAGGCGGTATTTTTACATCAGTTACCAAAAACTTAACAAATGCCAGCAAATTGCTGAATATTCATCATCCACTCGTCTTCAGTCACCACCACTGGCTGATCAAAGCCATTAAAAGGCGAACTAACCGAGTAGACATAAGCGCCGCACGACTTGAGCACCAAACGGTCACCCAGTTTTAGCTCAACCGGCGAGCGCATCTCAAACAAAGTATCGAGTGAATCGCAGGTTGGCCCAGCCAAGCGATAGGTGTGCATACCCAATGGGCGTGGTTCGCGCACAATCGGCTGCGCCGAGGGGCGAATCCCGTCTGGAATTTCATACAACCCAGAGAAAAAGCCGCCATCCAAATAAAGCCATGTTTGACCATCGGGACGCTCGGCCACGCCGGTCACTTCGAGCACCATATCACCCGCACTGCCACACACACCACGACCCGGCTCTAAAAACACGCGCTTGACACCCGGCACACATTCATCTAACACCGCCTCAACTGCGGCAGCCACTTCATTGGCATCGGGCACAGGGCCGGTATAGCGGGTCGGGAACCCGCCGCCAAGGTCAATCATATCGACATCGATGCCGGCTTCACGCGCCATTTTCCAAGCAGGGGCAACAGTTTGCAACGCCTCGGCCCAAGTATCTGGGCGGGTGCATTGCGACCCAACATGAAAAGCAAACCCGACTGGCTTGAGGTTATGCGCCTGCGCCATTTGCAACAAAGTGACGGCTCGGCGAGCTTCAACCCCAAATTTGTGGGTGAGCGGCCACAACGCCCCTGTATGCGGCACGGTCATACGCACATATACTTCCAGTTGTTCGTCGCCAGCCAAATGGGCGCAGGCCGCCAATTTAAGCACTTCGGCTTCTGAATCGAACACAAATAGGCGCACCCCATATTCAATCGCCATCTTGATATGCGACATTTGTTTGATGGGGTTACTAAAAAATACCCGATTGCCCTCAATGCCCAAGCCTTTCAAGGCTTCCATTTCAGCTTTCGAGGCCACTTCAAACCACGCATTATCAATTTGTGACAATGCCGACAAAATGGCCGGATGAGGGTTAGATTTCATCGCATAACCCACGTTGGCATATGGAAACGCCTGCTGAATGGCCTTGAAATTGGCCGCAGCTTGTTTGGGTGATAGGATGAGTGAAGGGGTTTGCAACTGCCAAACCGGATGGTCGGCGGGGGTTGCAGGATATGCAAAGCCCGATGTTGATGACCAAGCGGGCGCTTGATTCAACGATGTTGCTGGAAGGTTAGTAGAAATTGTGGGGCGCTTATTCGCCTTGCGGGTTTCGTTGCGCACTGCTGCGCGTGAGATAACTTGGGTCGCAATCTCGTTCATTTAGTAAAAAAACTATTTTCTCCTTGTATACGAAAATCTGTCACCGAAATGGTTTGCGTATTGGGATTAGCGGGATTAGCATCATGGTTCTCCGGTTTTCCTTTTAATTTAGCGGGTCAAATTTTATCCGCAATGCTATTTATTTTGATGTTTTTTTATTGGAATTACATTAAAATTTATTATCGATTTAGCGAGGCTTCTTAGGTGAAATATTAAGAAAATGTTATTGCTTAGAAAACATACAAAATCAGCCGTGAGTTTACGCCAAATTTGTATCTTTGCAACATTCGAGGCTTACAAATAAGGGCACTCTACCGATTTCACCTTTTAACTCAAATTTAAGCCGGGCGCTTTAGCTCAAAAACGGGTTGCAACGTGGCATATTGATCACCACCCAAACGCGCTAGAGGGCGCATGGCATCGGCATCAATCAACCCATCGGGGCGCAAAAGCCCATCTTTAACGTGATAACGCAAAATTTGCCCAAAGATGACGGTGTAAGTCGTGCCTGTCACTTGCACAAACTGGGTGGCGCGGCACTCCATCGCCACAGCCGCCTCACCCACACGGGGCGGTTTAATGAGGTCACATGGGGCGGGAGTTAAGCCAGCCAAAGCGAATTCATCAACCTCATAGTCATACTCACCTGCGGTTAAATTCATTTGCGGCCCAAGCGCCTCACTGACCATATTGACGACAAATTCGCCATTTTCTTGCACATTGCGCAAGGTGTCTTTGGGCTGGCCTTTGCGCAACCCCACCGAAATCATGAGTGTGGGTGGGTTGCCGCCGATGCCATTAAAAAATGAAAACGGCGCAAGGTTAAGCGAGCCATTGTTGCCAATGCTCGACACCCACGCAATTGGCCTTGGCACAATGGCGCTAATCATCAACCGATAGGCATCACGCGGGGGCAGGTCGAATGGGTTAATAGAAAACATAAAGCAGAATTTAAAATAGAAAATTTAAAATTGGACACAAACATTGTTGGCTAATTTTAAATTTTCCATTTTAAATTTTAAATTTCTAAACGGGTGTGACATAAGCGGCAGTAATGCCGCCATCGACCATAAACTCAGTGCCAGTGACGAATGAAGATTCATCAGAAGCGAGATAAAGCGCCCCATAAGCAATTTCTTTGGCTTGGCCAAAGCGCCCCATCGGAATATGCACAAGGCGGCGTTGTTTCTTTTCTTCGGTGTTGAGGTATTTCATCAACAGTTCGGTAAACAATGGCCCCGGGCACATGGCATTGACGCGAATGCCTTCGCGGGCGTGAATGACCGCCAACTCGCGTGACATGCTCAGCACTGCGCCTTTGCTGGCGGTATAGGCCAATTGCGGGGTAGCTGCACCCAACAACGCCACAAACGAGGCGGTGTTGATGATGCTGCCCCCACCCGCCCGTCGCATGGCCGGAATGCCATATTTGCAGCCGAGAAATACGCCTTTCACATTGATGTTAAACGTCAAATCCCACACATCTTCGGTGGTGTTGATGGCATCATCGTCATCTTTGTGCGAAATACCGGCATTGTTAAACATGACATTGAGCTTGCCAAAGGTTTGCTCTGCCGCTGCGACCATGCCTTCACAATCGGCGGCCTTCGATACATCGGCTTTATAAAACGCTGCTTGCCCACCGTTGGCCTTGACCAATGCCACCGTTTCATTGCCAGCCGCCTCATTGACATCTACCACCATCACGGCTGCGCCCTCTTGGGCAAACAATACTGCCGTTTCGCGGCCAATGCCGCTGCCCGCGCCCGTAATCAGGGCTACTTTATTGTTTAGTCTCATGAGGGGGATTATAAGTGGCGAGGGGAAAGTGGAAAGTGCAAAGTAGAAAGTGCAAAGTGCAAAGTGCAAAGTAGAAAGTGCAAAGTGAAAAGTGCAAAGTGGAAAGTAAAAAGTAAAAAATAAAAATTCATAAGTTCCAACCTAAAACGTGACG
>CAZLOF010000443.1:0-4456 GCA_964560745.1 uncultured Thermoflexus sp. | reverse complement strand
ATCATAGCCAGTGGCGGCAATGGCGCGGCAAATACCGCGATAATTTAGCTCTTGCGGCAAATCAGGGTCGTCAAAATCCCAACGCCCGGGGTTGCCAGCGGTGTGCATATGCCCAATCCATTGCACATTGTCACGAATGGTGCGGATGATATCGCCCTCCATGATTTGCATGTGGTAAATATCGTAAAGCAACTTGACTGCTGGGCTATTTACTCGTTGGCACACATCGACTCCCCAAGCCGTGCTATCGCATTGATATCCGGCATGGTCAACCTTGCTATTGAGCAATTCCATATTGAGCAATACGTTGTGTTTTTCGGCAAAAGGCGCAATTTGGCGCATACACTCAGCGCAGGCTTCACGCGCATCTTCGTCGCTTTGGCCCGCGTTAATATCGCCGCTAAAGCAAATCAACCCCAAAATATTGTGTTTGGCGGCCAATTCGATGCTGACACGCAACTCATCGATGATACGGGCGTGGTTGCTGCGCTTGTTCATGCCATCGCGCAGGGTATAGTGCCCACACATGCTGGCGATGCGCAAACCGGCGGCTTGGGCTGCGTCGCATAGCTCATCAAACGCCACCCCATTTTGATTGCGTTGCCAAATTTCAACGGCTGGGTAGCCAATGGCTTTGGCGGTTTTCAGCAATTCAAGCAGCGGCATATTGGCTGGTTGATAAAGCGGTAAGCAGAAGGATTGATTTATCATAATTTAGGGGTTGCACAAAGTAAAAATTTCACCGCGAAACACATAAATGTCTTGAGGAAAAAGATGAAATTGTATAAGGAGCAAGCTGATAGCAAAATCAAATATTTGGAGCGACTCAAAGTCGCTCTTAGAGGCTTCGCCGATTGCCCGTCTACGCGGGCAGAAATTGCGTCCCCGCAGGGGGACGCTCGGCAAAGCCTTTAAGGGCGACTTCAGTCGCGAAATAATGCAAATGATAGCATTTTACTGCGCTCGCTCAATCACGCGCCGTGTCATAGCGGGGTCATTGGTGCATAGATCTTCAATGCCGATGGCGACCAATTGCGCCATAACCGGCTCACGCTCCTCGTGCCAACTCATGATGCGCAACCCAGCCGCCCGCACCCGTCCTAGCCATTCGGGCGTAATCAGGGCGCATGGGTCAGGGTAATCTTCCCATGCCAAATTCAAACCATCGGCATTACAAGCGCGGGCAATGAGAATGGGATCGATGCTGGCATTGCGGTAGCTAAAGGCGGTGCGGGCGTTGGGGGCAACCTGCTTGGCAAAAAATACATGGTCGGGACGCGGCCCAAATAGCACACAACGATCGAGCAATTTGGCCGCCTGCAACGTTTGCACGACATAAGTTGTCACGGCGGCATCGGTGTCTTTGAACTCAACATAGATGCCCATGTCAAGCTCAACACATAGCGCGATTACCTCTTCCCATTGCGGAATCCGTTCAGCATTGGCGAGTGGGATTTTGAGCAAGCTATCTAGCGTGAGACGCTCGACCCGTTGCTCACATTCGCCGGGGATGGGAATGGTGGTATCGTGAAATACCAAGGCTTTGCCGTCGAGCGTGCGCCGAATGTCGGTTTCGATCATGTGTGCGCCCTGTTGTTTGGCAAGGCGAAACGAAGTGAGCGTGTTGTCGGTGGCGTAACTCGATGCACCACGATGCGCCACAATTGAAAATTGGCTCATAATTTCACCTCAAATGGGGGCAATGGCCCTTGAAATATGAGAAAACGAGTGGGCTTAAAGGTAATCATTTCGCCATCATTTACCTCAACCGATTTTGGCAAATAGAGTTTGAGCATGCCCAGATCGGGTGATTGCACAAACACTTTGCGGTAATGGCCCAAATCACTCACTTGGGTGATGCGCCCGTGCCAAGCGCCTTCGCCAGTTTGGGTCACGGTCACATCTTCGGGGCGAATGGCAATTTTGGCAGGTGCGACAACACATTCGGCGGGGGCCGGTAGCCGTTGGTTGCCCACCTTTACCACACCGCCACTTACTTCACCGTCGAGCATATTCATTGCGCCAATAAAATCGGCCACAAATAGGGTTTTGGGGCGGGCGTAAATGGTCGCGGGTTTGTCGAGCTGTTGCAATTCGCCTTTGCTCATCACCGCAATACGGTCGGCGAGGCTGAGCGCTTCTTCTTGATCGTGGGTGACAAATACAGCCGTAATTTTGAGATTGCGCTGAATTTGGCGTAATTCTTCACGCAATCTGACGCGCAACAAGGCATCGAGGTTCGAAAATGGTTCATCTAACAACAAAATTTTGGGTTTTAGCACCAAAGCGCGGGCAATGGCAACGCGCTGTTGCTCGCCGCCCGATAATTGTGCGGGGTAGCGATCGCCATATTTGCCCAAGCCCACCAATTCTAATGAGGCTTGAACCTCTTGGTCGATTTGGTTTTTGGGCAAGTGTCGCAGTTTTAACCCAAAGGCAATGTTGTCATAAACCTTCATATGCGGCCACAAGGTGTATTTTTGAAACACCATTGCGGTTGGGCGTTTGTTGGGTGGCATATTGATAATGCTTTGTTGGTCAATTTGCACATCGCCACCGCTTGGCTCCTCGAAGCCCGCCACCATGCGCAAAGCGGTTGATTTGCCGCAGCCGCTGGGGCCGAGAATGCACAAAAATTCGCCATCAGCGACATTAATATTGAGGTCATTGACCGCCACAACTGGGTTGGTGACGCTGCCAAATTGTTTGCGAAGGTTGATGAGGTCTAAGGTAGGCATGAAACAGTTAAGGGTTGAGGGTTAAGGGCTGAGCGTTAAGAGTTGATTGCTCTCAACGCTCAACGCTCAACTCTCAACTTGCTACACTCCAAATCCTGAGCTGACGGTATTGCCGCGCAGAAATTTTTGGGCGAATGAGAGCAGAACGAGGGATGGCAGCCACAACATGAGCGAAATGACTGCGCCATATTGCACCACAATTTGATTGTTGATGTATGAATACATCAGCACGGCCATGGTGCGAATGCCGGGGATGCCGATGATGAGCGCCCCTTGGGCCTCGTAAAAGGTTGAGACGAAGGTGAGCAACAATGCAGCCGCGAGGGCCGGAAATACTTGGGGTAAGGTGATTTGAAAGAATACGCGCACGCGCCCCGCCCCCACATCTAACGCAGCCTCTTCGAGCGCACGGTCAATATTTTGAAAGGCGCTAGTTGGGATCCAGATCATCGTGAGCAAGGTGTTGACCAATTGGATGAGGATAACCCCGGGCAGTGTGCCAACCAAGCCTAAGCGAAAGAAAACCACCGCGATAGTGACATAGAGGCCAAAACGAGGGAAGGCATTGACCGCCAAAAATGACAATAAAAGCCCTTGCCGTCCCGGAAAATTGATGCGGGCAAAAGCATAGGCGGCAGGCAAACAGATGACTGCTGATAAAGCCGTCACTGTTAGGGCCAAACCCAAGCTCATAGGCATGGCGCTGGTAATATCGTTGCGGGCGAGCGTTTCATACCAATAACTTAGCCCCCACTCAGTGGGTAATAAGGCGGGTTGCCGCCAACGCTCGGCAAAGGCCCACAAAAACACAGTCATCATGGGGCCAATAATGATGAGCGTGAGCGCGACAAGGGCGAAAATGCCAAAGGCCTCGCGCCGTAAGGTGCGAGTAGAAATGCGATACCCGAAAATAGTTGGCTGGCGATAGGAGGGGGTAGGGTCGATCTTCATGCACGTTCTCCTCGGCGACGGGTGACAGTGCGCACGTATAAAGCCCCAATCACTGAGCAAATCAAAAATGATAATACGGCTTGTGTTTCCGCGCCGCTGCGATCAAGATAATCGGTAAAGGTTTGCTGCATATACACGCCCATCATTTGTGGGGCGGCTGGGCCAAGCAAATAAGGGATAGTAAATGAGCCAAAAATACCGATCATATTTAAACAAAATACGATCAGTAATGGGCGTTGAATAAGCGGCAACACAATTTGAAAAAACACGCGCAGGCCACTGGCCCCAACATCACGGGCCGCCTCAATGACCGAATTTTCGACTTGCCGTAATCCAGCGGTTAACACTAATACTGTAAAAGGGATGTGATCCCATACCAAGGCAAAGATGACACCTGATGGTTTGAGATAGGGGGTGACAAAGCCAGTATAGTTAAAAACAATGCGCAAAAAAGTATCGACTGTGCCACGCGGGCCGATGTAACGAATGAGTGCAAAGGCTAAAATCACCCCGGGCACAAATAGCGGAAAGAGCGCTAAAACTTGAACGATGCCAGCGATGCGGCTGCTTGAAAAACGCAAATATAGTGACAGTGGAAAACACACTACAAATAATAATGCGGTGGTGACTACCGTAACCCAAATAGTAAACCACAAATTGCTGCGGGCGATGGGGTCAGCAAAAAAATTGAAGTAGCGGTCGAGGGTTAACCCGGCTGTTATGCCGATCTCTTGGTCGGCCATTAAAGTTCGCACAATGGCCTGACC
>CAZLOF010000442.1:0-4460 GCA_964560745.1 uncultured Thermoflexus sp. | reverse complement strand
TCGTCATGCCGGGTGTAAAGCTGCCGACAGCCTCGACAATCAGCCATGCCCCGCCTAAGCCTGCCAATGCCCCGCTAAGAATGACATTAAGGTAACGCATACGGTTTACCTTGATGCCAGCGGTGTCAGCGGCACGCGGGTGCTCACCGATGGCGCGGGTGCGCAGCCCCCACGTGGTGCGAAACAAAGCCAATTGCACCACACCGACCAAAATAATGGTGAAATAGACGAGTGGCTGCTGTTGAAAGAAAATTTCGCCAATGATCGGAATATCCGACAAAATGGGAATATTCCATTGTTGAAAGGTTTCGACACTTTCGGTCATATTAAATTGACGATAAAGATAGGCGGTGATGCCGACGGCGAAAATGTTTAGCACTGTGCCGCTGATGGTTTGGTCGGTGCGATATTTGATCGAAATGACGGCATGAAATGCCGCCAATAACGCCCCTGCTGCAATACCGCCACATAGCCCCAACAAGGTTGAGCCGGTGACCACCCCAATGGCAAATGCTGCATACGCTGCGATCAACATCATGCCTTCGAGCGCAATATTAATGACACCGCTGCGCTCGGCCAAAATGCCACCGAGTGCCGCCAACACAATCGGCACTGCCGTATTGAGCGTTTGCGCCAACATGCTCACCCAATTAAGACCAAGGAGATCTGATAAAAATTCCATGTTTATTTTTTAAAGAAACTACGAATAATGGCCGGAGCCGCGACAAAAACAATAATAAAGGCTTGCAAAACTGAAATAATAGCCGGGGTGACATTCGCCTCTAGCTGCATAAAACCTGATCCGGCATTCATGGCCCCAAACAACACCGAAGCAATTAAAACCCCAATCGGGTTGCCTTGTCCTAACAATGAAATGGCAATCGCATCAAAACCATAGCCTGCCGTGAATGCGGCTGGCATATAGTGATAACGCCCCAGCACCTCGCTCGCACCCGCCAAGCCACACAATGCCCCGCTGATCAACATCGACACAACTGTCATACGGTTGACACTAATGCCAGCGTAACGGGCAGCATCGGGGTTTGCCCCAACTGTGCGAATTTGCAAGCCGAGTGGCATACGCTGGGTTAAAAACCAATACCCCACCAAAATAACCAAGGCCAAAATAAAGCCCCAGTGCAAGTTATCGCTGCTGCTAAACAATTTTGGCAATAAGGCGCTGTCAAGCACTTCGGGGGTGCGTGGGGCGCTGCCTTTGCCCCGTAACGGGCCATTAATTAAATAATCGGTGAGGGCAAAGGCGATGTAATTTAACATAATGGTGGTGATAACCTCGTGGGCACCGCGAGTAGCCTTGAAATAGCCAGCAATGCCGGCCCACAATGCGCCAGCGATTGCGCCCCCGATCAGCGCCAATGGCAAGTGAATAATGGCAGGCAAGCCTGTAACGGCATAACCAATATAGGTGCTGACCACCGCCCCCACATAAAATTGCCCTTCGGCCCCGATATTAAACAGCCCAGCCGTAAACCCCAACGACACGCCCAACCCCAGCAAAATATAAGGGGTGGCAATGGTCAAGGTTTCGGCGAATGCACCGGGTTGAATGAATGCACCCTTCACAAGCGACACATACACCGTGAGCGGGTTTGCGCCGGTAATAATAAGAATGATGCCCGCAATAATAAGCGCGACCAATACCGATAGTAACGGTGTCCATATAGCGTCCCATATCTTAAGGATAGAGGAAGGCGGTTTTGTAGTGTTTGTCATAATGTTTTAAGATGTCATGCCGAAATCACTATCTCTCCATTACCGTAGGTAATGGAGAGATAGTGATTTCGGCGAGAATCTGATTTGTTATGCATTATTGAGAAGATACAAATAATTGTTAATTCTTCTGTGTTCCCATCATCAGCAAGCCGATGTCTTCACGCTTGGCAGTAGCGGCTTCAGACTGCCCAACCACCTTGCCTTTATACATCACCAAAATACGGTCACTCAGCGACATGATCTCATCAAGCTCTGCCGAAATGAGCAACACCGCCACGCCAGCATCTCGCTGGGCCACAATTTGCTTGTGAATAAACTCGATGCTACCGACATCAACGCCGCGTGTGGGCTGCGAGGCGATGAGCAACTTGATCGGGCGCGAAAATTCACGCGCCACCACCACCTTTTGCTGATTCCCACCCGACAACGACCCGGCAAACGTTTCTTCACTGGGCGTGCGCACGTCGAATTTTTTGATCAAGTCTTTGGCATTTTGGGTGATGACCGGTTCGTTAAGCGACAAGCCTTGGGTGAATGGCGGCTTGTCGAAGGTAGAAAGCACCATGTTGTAGCGAATGGGGTAACTGAGCACCAAGCCATATTTATGCCGATCTTCGGGAATGTGAGCCGCGCCTGCTTCGATGACGGCATCGGGGTTATCGCTGGGGATAGCAACAGAGCCAATTTGCACCGTGCCTTGCTCAATATGCCGCAGCCCGGTAATGGCCTCGACCAATTCAGTTTGCCCGTTGCCCTCAACACCTGCAATGCCGACGATTTCGCCCGCCCGCACCTCGAATGAAACGCCATTCACCGCCACTGTGCGCCGCTCACTCAACACACGCAAATCGCTCACGCTTAGCACCGGCGCTTGCGGTTTTGCCGCATCCTTGTCTACCTTGAGCAAAACCGAACGCCCCACCATCATCGAGGCCAATTTTGCGCTGTCGGCCTCTTGTGGCGTGGTTGACCCCACCACACGGCCTTGGCGTAATACTGTAATTCGTCGCGCCACTTTCAGCACTTCGCGCAATTTGTGGGTAATAAAAATGATTGACTTGCCTTGCGCAATGAGTTGGCTGAGCGTGTGAAAGAGGTCATCCACTTCTTGCGGTGTCAGCACTGCGGTTGGCTCGTCTAGCACCAAAATTTGTGCGTTGCGATACAAAGTCTTGATAATCTCGACCCGTTGCTGCATCCCCACCGACAAATCTTTGATATAGGCATCGGGGTCAACCTCCAAGCCATATTGTTTCGATAACTCGCGGATGCGTTCGGCGGGTTTCTTAACATCAATAAATAAGCCCTTGTTTTCCTCTAACCCCAGCGTCACATTTTCGGTAACGGTGAGCGTAGGCACAAGCATAAAATGTTGATGCACCATGCCAATGCCATGCGCAATGGCGACTTTGGGGCTAGTAATTTTGGTTGGCTTGCCATTGAGCAAAATCTCGCCTTCGTTGGGCAAATACAGCCCATACAAGATGTTCATCAAGGTGGATTTGCCCGCGCCATTTTCACCTAGCAAACAGTGAATTTCGCCTCGCTGCAAATCAAGGTTGATATTGTCATTGGCTAACACGCCCGGAAAACGCTTAGTGATGCCGCGCATTTCAAGCACCGGCACCGCGTTTGGGTCAACAGTGGGAGGGGAGGTTGAAGGTTTATTCATGAAACAGCAAAATCAGTATATCTTATGCCACATATGAATTATCGCAGAAAAAAAACAGCCGCCAATTCCAAATTGGAATTGGCGGCTGAACCCTAAAGCTAAAAGCTCATGGCTCAAAGCTTATTTGCATGGATCAGGCACACCGGTCTTCACGGTTCCAGCTTTCATATCGGCGATAAGCTTGGTCATCTTGTCCTTCACTTCAGCCGAAACTTTGCTTTCAGTATCATGATAAGGGGCAATGCCTACGCCGTCGTTGTTGATATCGAACAAGGTGTTGCCACCCTTAAACTTGCCATCAACGATGGCCTTGACCGCGAGGTAAGTGGCTTGGTCAACCCGCTTCATAGCGCTGGTGAGCAAAATTGGCTTGGCCCCATCGAGGGTGTTCCATTGATCTTGGTCTACACCGATGCCGAGCACAGCCTTGCCAGCCTTGGCTTGTTCGGCGATGCCGAGCAAACCGCCGTTGCCGGTGTTGCCACCAGCGCTGAAAATCACGTCAGCCTTTTCGTTGATCTGTGACACGGCGGTCTTCTTGCCCCATTCTGGGTCGTTGAAGGCCTTTGGACCCGGCTCTTGATAAGCACCGAGGGTCTTTACATTCTTATTGGTGAACTTGGCCCCATTCTCATAACCTACCCGGAACTTGCAGACGGGGGGGATGTTGATGCCATATACGCCACCAACGACATTGCTCTTGGTGACCAAACCGGCCAATGCGCCAGCCAAGAAACCAGATTGATCTTCGCTGAAGATCAAGCCCATCACGTTCTTGGGGGCCTTGTCGTCAAAATAACCTACGTCAACAATCGCCATCTTCTGATTTGGGTTCTTGTTTGCGAAGGCGGCGGTGTCATCACCCATCAAAAAGCCAACTGTAATAATCAAATCGAAACCGTCCTTGTTGAAAGTTTCCATGTTCTTTTGATATTCAGTGGGTTGCTTCGATTCGATGGCCTTGGCCTCGACCTTGTCGCCCATTTCCTTCACGGCGCGTTGCACACCGGCCCATGCGCTAGCGTTAAAGCTCTTGTCATCCAACGAGCCGACA
>CAZLOF010000441.1:0-4502 GCA_964560745.1 uncultured Thermoflexus sp. | reverse complement strand
CTTTTGGCCTGCATATGCAACATCGCCCACAGGCTGAGATTGAACGCCGTGTCGATGAACAATTAGAGTTAGTGGGGCTTGACCCAGCCAAATTTGGCAAACGTGCCATCGACCAATTGTCGGGCGGTGAACGCCAACGAGTGGCCTTGGCCCGCAGCCTCGCACCGCAGCCGCGCTTGCTCATGCTGGACGAGCCGCTTGGATCGCTTGATCGTATATTGCGTGAACAACTGATTGGCGAATTGCGCCAATTGATTAAACGCCTTGGCCTGACCGCCATTTATGTCACCCACGACCAAGCCGAAGCGTTTGCGCTTGCTGATCAAATTGTCTTGATGCAAGCCGGGCGAGTTGCACAAATAGGCACACCCGCGCAGCTATATCGTGCCCCAAACAGTCTTTTTACGGCCCAGTTTTTGGGGTTGAATAACATTGTCGCTGGGCGCGCGTTGGCATTTGAGGGCGATTTAGTGGGTGTTGAGACCGCGCTTGGGCGGCTTTGGGTTTTGGCCAAGCATGAGGCTATGCCAGCCATCAATGCCGCCGTCCATATTGTCATTCGCCCCGAAGCGGCTCAATCCCCCAATGCCGACCGACCGATGCGCAATCACATAACGGGTGAGGTCATCAACAGCAGTTTTCGCGGCGCAACTCAGCGTATTCATCTGCGGCACGGCAGCGGGCACGTGTTTGCGTTTGATTGGGTTGACGACGTTTTGCCCTCACCCTTATCCATTTCATTGCGGCCCGAGGCGATGAGTCTGATTGGGTGAGGAGAAACCGTTTCCCCACCAGAAACACCTATCTCTTTACACACAGCTTATATCATATCAAAATAAGTCTCATCTATGAGAACGTATGAACGATCAAAGGCCCTATTTGAACGGGCCAAGGGTTCACTGGCGGGTGGGGTCTCCAGCGAATTTCGCAAATTTAACCAACCTCACGCCTTGTTTTACACCCACGCCCAAGGCGCACGCATTGTCGATGCTGACGAAAATGAATTTCTTGACTTTACCCTCAGCCAAGGCCCGTTGATCTTGGGGCATAGCCACCCCGAAGTATTGGAAAAAGTGCATCAGGCATCGTTAGAAGGTCAGCTATATGCCGCCATTCACCTACGCGAGGTTGAACTGGCCGAGCGCGTGCAACGGATTGTGCCGTGTGCCGAGCTGGTGCGCTTTAGTTTGTCTGGCTCAGAGGCCGATCATGCCGCGTTGCGGGTGGCGCGTTATGTCACCGGCAAGCAAAAATTTATTCGCTTCGAGGGGCATTATCACGGCTGGTTTGATAATGTGGCGTGGGGCGTGGGTGCGCCCTCGCTTGAGGCGATGGGTGAGCGTGATAACCCAATTGCCCTGCCTTGGACCGGCGGCTTGCCCGATCATTCGCGTGACGAATCAATTTTGTTGCCTTGGAATGATTTGGCCTTGGTCGAGAAAACCCTGGCCGCACGTGCGAATGAGGTCTGTGCCATCATCACCGAGCCGGTGATGTGTAACAGCGGCTGTATCGAACCTGTGCCCGGCTTTTTGCAAGGGCTGCGCGATTTGTGCACAAAATACGACATTGCGCTGATTTTTGACGAAGTTATCACCGGTTTTCGGCTTAGCCTTGGCGGGGCACAGGCCCATTATGGCATCAAGCCCGATCTTGCAGTGTTTGCCAAAGCGATGGCCAACGGCTACCCCATTAGTGCACTGGTTGGCACGAAACGCTGGATGCAACCAGTCGCCGAAGGCAAAGTGGTTCATGCCGGAACGGTAAACGCCGGCAACCCTAGCGTTGCAGCGGCAATGGCAACCCTCGACGTGTTAGAGCGTGATCAAGTACATGTGCGGTTACATGCATTAGGCAATCGCCTCAAACAAGGCTTAATAGCGGCGGCCCAAGCCGCCGGGCAACAAGTGCTTGTGCAAAGCCCCGGCCCCATGTTGCATTTGGCATTTACCGATCTGCCCTATGCCCGCGATTTCCGCGACACGCTGAAATTTGACAAAGCTAAAAATGCCAAATTTATTTACGAGATGCAAGAGCGTGGGGTGCGCATCATTGGGCGTGGCTTGTGGTATATCAGCGCCGCCCATACCGAGGCCGATATTGACCACGCGGTGGCGGTGGCAGCAGAGGTATTAAAACAATTATGATTTGTGATTGATATACCACACACGAACAACAATTGAAGAAATGCCGATTTCACCATGCCATCACCAAGCATAGCTTGGTGATGGCATGGTGAAATCGGCAATAAAGTCTAGAACCTAAAATCCAACATGCGAATTGCAATTGCCCAAATTATTCACGAATCGAACACGTTTGCGCCACACACCACACCCTTGAGTGATTTTCGTATTCGGCGCGGCGCTGAAATTGTGCAGTTTTATACCGGTGCGCACAATGAGGTAACCGGCTTTTTAGAGGGTGCGGCCAAATATGGCTTTGAGGCTGTGCCGACTTTTTGCGCCAACGCCACGCCATCGGGCACGGTACAGGCGGCGGCGTTTGATT
Source organism: uncultured Thermoflexus sp. (assembly GCA_964560745.1). Taxonomy (GTDB): domain Bacteria; phylum Chloroflexota; class Anaerolineae; order J036; family Brachytrichaceae; genus AQU-03. The sequence goes on along the minus strand of CAZLOF010000441.1, from coordinate 1,994 downwards.
GGTTAGCCGACGAATTGGTGAATCAACTTAAAGCCGCGGGGGCCATTGACGGTATTTTGCTTTCGTTGCATGGCGCTTTTGTAGCCGAAAATTTTGCCAATGCCGATGCCGAATTTGCCCGCCGCGTACGGGTGGCATTTGGCCCCAAAATGCCAATTGTGCTGACGCACGACCCACATAGCAGCGTGGGCGAAGCGGTGGTGCAAAATGTCGATGCGCTGGTTATTTACAAGACCAATCCCCACATCGACCAACGCGAGCGTGGGCTGCAAGCCGCCAGCATTTTGAGTGGCATGTTGCGCGGCGAAGTCAAGCCAACCATGGCTTATCGCGCTTTGCCGATGATGATCAATATCGTGCATCAGCACACCAGTTCGCCGCCGCTGCGCGACCTGTGGCGCGAATTGACCACCCTTGAGCAACAGCCCGGCGTATTGGCAACCAGCATGTCGTTGTGTTATCAATATTCAGATGTGCCAACAATGGGCAATGTGGTGGTAGTGGTAACCAACAATAACCAAGCCCAAGCCGATGCCATTGCCGATGATCTCGCGGCAAAATTATGGGGGCTACGCGAAGAATTAGCGGTGCATATACCCGACGTGGCGGGCGCGGTGACAACAGCGATGAATGCGCCAGCTGGCCCATTTGTCATTGTCGATATTGGCGACAACGTGGGCGGCGGTTCGGCTGCCGATAGCACCTTTTTATTGGCAGAATTGTTGCGGCAAAACGCCGATGGCTGGGTGGTGACATTGGCTGACCCCGCCTGTGTGCAAGCCTGCGCCAGCGCCGGTATTGGTGCAACTTTAACGCTACAAGTGGGCGGTAAAACCGACGACATGCACGGGGTTCCCATCACTGTGACCGGTAAAGTGAAATGTTTGCACGATGGTAAATTTGAAGAGCGGGCCGCACGGCATGGCGGCGTGCGTTGGGGCGATCAAGGTTTGAGTGCGTTATTAGAGTTGCAGCCCGACCTCGGTAAACAGGCCAGCTATATTTTGCTCACCACCCATCGCGCCGCGCCCATGAGTTTGCATCAGTTGCAAAGTGTCGGGATTGAGCCGACCTATATGAAAATTTTGACCGTTAAGGCCGCGATTGCATGGAAAGCCGCCTATGAGCCGATTATGAGCGGCTTTGTCATCGCCGACACCGCTGGCGCGACCCAAGTAAACCCGCGGCGATGGGTGTATCGGCATACACGCAAGGGCTTGTGGGGATTGGAGGGATGGTAATATTGTTATTTATTACACTACGGTAACATGCGCATATTGAATGATTTTCTCATCTGAGCTTACCAATATACAATTATATATTCGTGCCGTTGCTACGATAAGTTGATCGGATGGGTCTCGATGAAATACACCCGGCAATTGAGTTGATTCAACCACTATCTCCGGCGTAAGGTCTATGACTCTTACTCCGGGATAGTTTAGCGCTTGTTCAAACCACTCCTTTATATTACATGGAAGAAATAACCGCTTCAATTCAACCAATTTTGCTATTTCCCATAATGAGATAGCACTAATACCGATAACACCGCTTTCGTTGGCTTCTATAATATTTTGTTACCTAGTGGTTAACTTACTATCCCCATGTACCCACCAAACCCAAACATGCGTATCAAGAATAATCATTTCAAAGCATCCCACGCTTCTTCTGATACGCTGTCAAACGGTCTGTCAAATTGATATGGTTTGCCACGCAAAGGATAACGCTCACTCAACGTTTTATGTTTTGAAGTGAGGATAATTACTTCGACTGCATCACCTTTAAGAAAAGGCAACCCCCAAATTGAGAGTTTGCCGTTTTGTAATAATGTAGTTTCAGTGCGATAGGCCTGCATAATTCACCTCGTGTATTAATTTTTGTATTAACAAACAAATTCTATTACTTAGAAGATTATATACTTCAACTACAATGATTATTCGCATTTTTAAATCACGGGTACGCCCGGGTCAGCGTGAACGTTTTGAGCAATTTTTTCG
>CAZLOF010000440.1:0-4508 GCA_964560745.1 uncultured Thermoflexus sp. | reverse complement strand
CCATGAGCCATGAGCCATGAGCCATGAGCCATGAGCCATGAGCCATGAGCCGTGAGTCATGACTTATGATTCAAGGCTCAAAGCTCAAGGCTCAAAGCTCAAGGCTCAAAACTTTTATTTTATGAATCACGAAACCATCAATTTTTATAACTTTAGCGGACGCACCGTATTAATTACAGGTGGGGCCGGTGTATTGGGGGCCGAAATGGCCTGTGGCTTGGTGGAGTGCGGGGCCAATGTCGCCATTCTCAACCGCACCGCCGCCTCTGCCGAGCGCCTGCTACAACGCATTGAGCAGATGCCGGCAGCCGGGCGCGGGCGGGCCATTGCCGTCACGGGTGATGTGCTGGACCGCGAGTCATTATTACGGGCCGAAACCGTCATTGGGCGCGAGTTTGGGCCAGTCGATACCCTCATCAACGCGGCTGGCGGCAACAAACCTGCCGCCACCGCTGGCGTTGACCGCAGTTTTTTTGATGTGCCCGAAGAAGCCTTGCGCTTGGTGTTTGACCTCAACATGCTCGGCACCATTTTGCCCAGCCAAGTGTTTGGGCGCGGCATGGCCGAGCGCAGCAGCGGCAACATTTTAAATGTCTCATCGATGGCGGCCTCGCGCCCGATGACGCGCGTGGTGGCTTACGCCGCCGCCAAGGCCGCCACCGATAACTTTACGCAGTGGCTGGCAGTGCATATGGCCCAAACCTATTCACCGCGTATTCGGGTGAATGCAATTGCGCCGGGCTTTTTTCTCACCGACCAAAACCGCTTTTTGTTGACCGACAAAGAGACGGGCGGTCTGACCGATCGCGGGCGCAGCATCATTGCCCACACCCCCGCCGGTCGCTTTGGCAACCCCGAAGATTTAGTCGGCGCAGTCTTGTGGCTGCTCTCACCCGCCGCCGCCTTCGTCACCGGCATCGTCGTGCCGATCGATGGGGGGTTCTCGGCGTTTAGTGGGGTTTAAAAGTGCTGAGTGCTGAGTGCTGAGTGCTGAGTGCTGAGTGGAAAACTTATTGTTTCTACTCAGCACTCAGCACTCAGCACTTTCCACTTCCTCAGGGTAACGCAAACAACAGGCGCAAAAAATTGGCGCGTTCGTCGGGGCGCATGGGGCGGGGTTGGGCATAATCTTCGATGAAGGCGGTTTTTAGCTCAACCCCCAAATAGCTGCCGTTATAAAACACATGTCGATCAACAAAGGTTTGATGCGCCCCGACATCATATTGATCGCCAAAAAACAAATTGCCAGTGCCATAATGAATGAAACCTTTGTCAGACACATTAAACCCTTGGGCATGGTGGCCTTGGCTGCCATTCACGATCACAGCCCCGGCATCGCGTAACGCCTGAAAATCACGCCGTTGGTTGGGCGAGGCGGCATAAGTGTAATATTCTTCGTATTGAATGGTGGCGATGACCAAATACCCTTTGGCCTTGGCCTCACGAATTTGCGCCGTGATCAAATCCAGCTCATATTGGCTGTTTTTGCCACAGCGGGCCGAGCCGGGCCATTTGTCGGTGGCCCAATTGGCCCCAAACCAATTGCAGCCAATAAAGGCGATATTATTGCCATTGACCGTCATGGTTAACGGTTTCAGCGCCTCGTTATAGGTGCGCCCACCGCCAAAGGTTTGCCAGCCCAAATCATCATACAGCTTGAGTGTAGTTGACAATTGTTGCCAGCCAAAATCCCACAAATGGTTGCCGGTCAGTTCAACCACATCCGTGCCAACATCTTTAAGCAGCTCAATATATTTGGGGCGGCTGCAAAATTGCACCGTTTCGGCAAAGCTGGGGGCGGGGCAAGCCTCCCAAAACGACACTTCGTTGCTAATATGCGTAATATCGGCACTGCGCAACCAATCGCGCACCAAGAGGCCGGGGTAAAGCAAGCCCTTGGCCTCCATTTGCACGGCGGTGCCACGCGCCATCGCCGTTACGCCGGTCATGGCAACCACCGTCATTTTGGCGGGGTCGCGGTCGGTGAATGGGGTAAGGGCGGCGGTCAGCGTTTTGTCACCTTTGGCATAAATGCGAGTGGTGAATGGGTATTTGGCTTGGTCAAGTTGTTTGTCAAACAGGTTTTGCCCATCTAGCCACAACAACTTCCAGCGTTGGTCGAGTTGGTTAAAGGGCAGCAACGCAATCACCGAGCCTGTGATCGTTTGCGCCACCGAAAACGCTTCGTTTGCCGCAATCATCCGCGCTTTGACATTGGGCGACAGCGGCCCAAACCCGCGCTCAAATAACACACGGGTTTCGTTGCTCATTAACAGGGTGGGTGCTGTCGCGGCTTTTAATTCATTGGCAAAGGTTGGGTTTAGCGCGTTTACATCGCCACGCCAATAGGCCTGCAAGGCGTTTTGGCTAATGGCATCGGCCACCGTGAGAAAGGGCGCGGCGATGGCATAGGTGCGGGTCATGACCAAGACGCTGCCTCTGTCATTATTTAAACCAACGCTGAGGTCTGCTGTCGCGGCGTTTTTTTCATTCGCCAGTTCAATCATCACGCTCGGCGAGAGCGTTTGTAGCCGCCCAATGACATAATCGCGCATCTCTTGCGGCACAATTGGCTCAATCCACACCTGTTTACGCGGCAAAGGGGTGGGCGTTGGCGTTGCCGTCGGCAAGGCGGTGGCGGTTGGGGTGGGCGTTAGGCTGGGGGCCGAAGTTGGGCTGGGCGGCACGCCGGTAGCGGTTGGCGCAGGTAGGGCGGTGGTGGCTTGGGGTGGCAGTGTTGACAAATTGGGGGTGTTATTAATAAACCATGTCAGAATAACAATCGTTAGGGTTAATAATAGCAAAATTGTCAGAATAACTTGAATGGCACGCTGCATGTATGATGAGTATAGACGATTGGGCTAACTGTCTAATTGCTCGCAACGGGTTATAAATCCCGTCTGCGAAGAAACCCGTAGTTTTGACAGGCTTATATAGCCTAACAAACGACAAAATTCGGCGTATTGTGTCCGCATGGGGATCAATCCCCGCGTTACATAACAACACCCGCTATCGCGGGTTATTTTCAGCCCCATTTATGGGGCGTTGTTATGTAGCATAGCGATTGATCGCTATGCGGGCGTAATTTTTTACAAATTTACATCAAGGTCATATTTTTACCCGTTTACATTTGGCTTATAAATTTCAAAATAGACAGGTTATAGCATTGGTAAGACTGTATGAAACACACATAAAATATCCATCATATGAGCATTACCCTTCCGCCTCACGCCGATTTTTATGGTATTTATGATGACCTGTTACCCGCCGAATATGAGATTGTGATGGCGTGGCGCAGGTTTCTCGAAACTGAAGTGCAGCCAATCATTAATGATTATTGGGATCGCGGTGAATTTCCGATGCAATTGATTCCCAAAATGGGGGCGTTAATTGCCGATACGATCGGCAAAGATCAACCTCACTTGCCCAAACTATCGCCTTTGGGTTGGGGCATTTTGGCTCTCGAATTGGGGCGCGGCGACCCAAGTGTTTCGACCTTTTTCGGTGTGCATGTGCGCTTGTGTATGACCTCGATCTATCGCTTTGGCAGCGATGCCCAAAAAGAGCGCTGGTTGCCAGCAATGATGCGGATGGAAAAAATCGGCTCGTGGGCCTTGACTGAGCCATTGGTCGGCTCGGCCACCGCCAAAGGCATGATGACGACCGCCCGTCAAGACGGTGATTATTGGGTGTTGAATGGCGAAAAGAAATGGAGCGGCAATGCCTCATTTGCCGATGTAAATGTGATTTGGGCCAAGCGCGAAGATACCGGCGCGGTCAATGGCTTTTTGGTCGAGCGCAACATGCCGGGCTATGAGGTGACACCGCTGCTGGGCAAAATTGCCAAACGCGCTGTTAATAATGTGGTGATTACACTCAAAGAATGTGTCATTCCCGAAAGCAATCGTTTGCCCAATTGCCATTCGTTTAGAGATGTGGCAGGCCAAATCGACGATGGCCGCGCCGGTGTGGCATGGGAGGCAGTTGGCATTGCGATGGGGGCGTATGAGGCGGCGCTGCGTTATTCATTGCAGCGCGAGCAATTTGGCAAACCGATTGCAGCGTTTCAGCTCACCCAAGCTAAGCTAGCCAATATGCTCGGCAATGTCACCGCTATGCAAGGCATGATGCTGCAATTGGCGCGTTATACCGCCAAACATGGGCGTGCCACCCCCGAGCGGGCCTCGCTGGCCAAGATGTTTTGCACCGAAAAAATGCGCGAGACGGTTGCCATTGCGCGGGCATTGTTGGGCGGTAATGGCATTTTGCTTGAGCATAACGTGGCGCGTTTGTTTGCCGATGCCGAGGCCGTGTATAGCTACGAAGGCTCGCATGACATGCAAATGCTGATTGTGGGGCGGGCGATCACCGGGCATAGCGCCTTTATTTAAAGCATGGGAGATGAAGGATTTTGATTGTCACATTAAGGGCGGTGCAACCCTCTGATTTGCCCATTTTTTTTGCGCAACAGTTAGACCCAGAGGCGGTCACCATGGCCGCCTTTTCCG
>CAZLOF010000439.1:0-4521 GCA_964560745.1 uncultured Thermoflexus sp. | reverse complement strand
ACCACATCTAAAAATGCGGTCCAGCCCAACAGATCGCCATATAGCATTACATTGCGCACAAACCACCAGCCGCTAATCAAGGCCGTTACCGTTAGCAGAATGAGACCCCAGCCGATTAAAGTGCGGGCTTTGACCATAAGCCGATCTTGCCAACGCGGCCAATCCACAATAGCGAAGACTGCCGCCAGCCCAAATAGGCCAAGCAAGCCTAATGATGACGATTTGCTTAATGCGCCAAGCCCAGTAATTAGCCCAGCGATGATGGCATTTTGAGAGGTGAGGGTGCGAACACGCACCAAACGCAACGCCCACCATAGCCCCAAACTGCTAAACATGACGGCGGCATTGTCATTATTGATTGAGCCACTGATAAAGGCAAACATCGGCACAAAACCGGCGAAGATCATGCTGGCAAGCCGAAAGGTGAGCGGGGTGAGATGCGCGGTGGCAACCATGTCTTTCGACAACTCACGCGCAATCAGATAGACAAAAAAGACGGTGCAAGTTGAAAGCAAAATCGAAACCAAGCGTGCAACATGCGCTGCCAAAGCGGCACGCGCCCATGGAAAAGCTTCGGCTTGGGTGTGCAAAATGGCGTTAGCATTGCCATCGCGGGTCGGCACACCCATATCGCCTTGAATATTCACACGCCGAATTTCGCGCCAATTGCTGCTATCGAATGGCGCACTGGCCAAAGCCGCCAACCCATAATAAAGCGGCGGCTGGCTGCCCTCTTGTCGCCAAGGCGACTCGGCATCGGTTTGGCCTTTGTGTTGAATGGGCAGCCCCCCACCTGTGGCTAAATGCTGCACAAATGGGTAATGCCAAAGCTCATCGGAGGCCTCGAATAAAGGCGTAGCAACGCTGTATAGGCTAAATAATACAAACGATGCAATTAACAATAATGTAACAGATATTCGCTCTCGACGAGAAATTTGGCTCATGAACTCAACACATCACCTTAAATACGCTTATGCTTCTTCTGCTTCCGTGTGATTGGCTTCTGATTCATCCCCATAGGCTTGAAGTCGTTGTTTCATCGCGGTGCGGTCACGTTCTAAATCGGCGACCCCGTTATTGGCCAAGGCCAATAAATGCTCAAGTTCATTACTCAGCCGGCGCAAGGTGTCAATCGAGTAGGTATCGGCATCGAGCTTTAAGCGATCTGCTTCTTGCTTAGCGCGTTCTTCTAAATTGCGGGCGCGGTTTTGGGCCACCAACACAATATTATGTTGGTCTGTCATACGCATGACTTCATCTTCGGCAATCTCACGGGTACGCTCAGCCTCGCGGCGTGCACTTTCTAAAATCCTATCGCGCTCAGCCTCAATATTTTTAGACCGTTTTACCTCTTCGGGAATGGATAAAACCATTTGGTCAATTAAGCTAAAGCAACGTTTAGCATCAACCACACGGTATTCAGTGCCGGGCACTTTACGTCCTTCTAAAATTACAGCTTCAAGCCGCTTAAGAAGATGTTCTATATCCATGAAATCACCATCGATTTTATCATTTATTTGCTTTAAGTCTTAACGCCATTGCTACACAAGGCGGCACCAAGGCTGACATATCGCCGCCTAAAAAGGTAATTTCGCGCACCAATGTGGCGCTTACAAAATGGTTAGGGGCGTTTGCAAACATACACACAATTTCGACTTCTGGCACCATCCAATGATTGGTTTGTCCCATTTGCAATTCAAAATCAAAATCGACACTGTTGCGTAAACCCCGCACTACCACATTGGCCCCAATCTCTTTGGCAAATGTAACCGTGAGGCCGCTATACCCCAAGACGCGAATATTTCCCTTATGATCTATCTTACTAAGCGCTTCTGTTGCAAGATTAACCCGTTCTTGGTGCGTAAAGAGCAATTTTTTATTTGGCAAATCATAGATCCCCACAATAAGCGATCCCCAAAGCCGAAATGCGCGTTCGGCAATATCCAGATGTCCATTGTGCATTGGGTCAAATGTGCCGGGATAAAGGGCAGTGATTGTCATTGGCAATATTTTACGCGGTTTAGCAGGTGCTAGGCTTAGCAAGCGCTAAGGTCACCATTGGTATGATTGGCCTTAAATGATTCGCCGCCTCTTGTGTCATCCATTCCCATTAATCTTTGTGGTCGCGCTTGCGGCACATGGGTTGCTTTTGCTCAATGATGGCTTGTATTATGACTCGTGGATGCTTGACACCCATATGCAGAATGGCCGCTACGACCTCATTTATGGTTGGCTAAATGATCATAGCCGCCCATTTACCGGGCTATATTACCTCATCACTGGCTATTTATTTGTATCACCATTTTGGCACAAACTTTCTATTTTTATTTATTTGCTGATCAATACAGTCATTATTTACGATCTTGGTCGACATTTACGCTTAAGTCACCCCGAAGGCTTATTAATTAGTCTATTTAGCCTGATCTACCCGACCTATCAAGCTTATGTTGAACATGGTGCAAACTCACAAATTGCAAATCTCAATCAATTTTTGGTTGGTGCGTGGTTCTTGCTTTGCACACGTGGTTGGTCTTCATCCGGCCACCGAATTGCACTTGTATCAGGATGGGGTTTCTTATTTATTAGTTTTTCTACCGAGTCATTAATGACGTTTTATTTGGGTTTTATCCTTTTGTTGCTTGTTCAGCAATGGCAAGCGAATGGGAATTCGGCAAAACAGACCTTTATTTGGGGATTAAAGTATCGTTGGGCCTTTATCCTCTTGCCATTTATTTACGTCATCTTAATCCGCGTCATTCTTTTTCCCCCACGTGCCTTATATGTTGAATATACCGCCCCCAAAATAGAGAATTTGCTGATTCCGGTTTATTGGGTTACTTATTACCGCAATGTGTTTATCTATGCGTTTACGTGGTCATTGACAATTTTAAGCGGCATCGGCAGCATTGTGGCAATTGTGTTGCTTTACCCTTGGCTTAGCTTGGCCATGATGGATAACCCGATACCAGCAAAAATTGCGGTTAAAAGAGCCATTACCTTAATATTGTTTGGTCTATTGCTTTTGGCCTTGGGTTCAGTGCCTTATATTGCAGGCGGGCGCTTATTAACGGCACATGGTTACGATTCGCGCTATGCGCTGCTGGTTGGGATTTCAATGGCAATTGTGCTTACGGGGTTTCTCGCGTTCATCGGTTGTTATTTAACCCGTTACCATGAAATCATTACGCTGATCACTTCACTGGTGATCGTTGCTTTTATTGCCGCCAATATCGACAGCTACCTTGGCTGGCAAGCCAGGTGGGTGCGTGATCGTTCATGGATGCTTAATTTACAGCCAATTAAAGCCGCCCAAACAGTTTCAGTTTTTGAGCTCGATGATCAATGGTTGCCGCTCGAAAATGAGCGAATTGGCTGGTATTTGCCCATGGATCGCCGTTTGGATTTGAATGCAATGGTGCAACGCACTTTGAAAAATGACAAATACCCAATTGTTGACCCCGTGCAAGCGGGTTATAACGATTTTTATAAAGAAGCGTTTTTTGTAAGTCGTTATGATCCAGCAGGGTGTCGGGCTAGGCTCACCATTCAACGGGCAGCGGCAGCCGCTCAGATGGGGCAATTTGGCATTGCTCGGCGCTATTGGTATTATCGTTTTTTTGCCCCAACCGGCATGGATGCATTTTTACGCGGTTTAACGCAGGTGACAGTAACACCGATGAATGACCCAACGGCAACGGCTTGTAAGAATTAACTGATATGAACAGATTGGGTAATGACATACTGCATGTCGATACTATCTCAATTGCATTACACTATTAAATAACCTAACAAACGTTAAAAACACAATATTTAATACAATAGCATAAGAACTGCTCAGTCGCCAAATCTTCATCATCCAGCCATTAGTTTGTTGCTCAGACTTAATAAATTTTAGCAAAGGGATGAACATTAAGGGTATGTAATCGAGCGCATAGCGATGAGTATTAACTTGTCGCCAACCGTTATCGTGATAAGTTAGCTCAACCGCAAAAACTGCTGCAATGACACCCCACCAGATGAAAAAAGACCAGTCTTTTTGTCTTTTTTCGGCAAAAGCAAAAATAAGAAATGGGCTAGCAAATGTTAATGATGTGCCAAAATCCAAGGGGTCTAAAAGCCAAACATTATTAAGATACGCCCAATTAATCACGGGGGGCTGTATCAGGTATAAATACAGATTTGAACGGATATAAGAGTAACTGAAAACGCCACGTGCCGCAATCCGTTCTTCGAGCCATCCATAATAATGAATACGGCTATACCCTGTATCAAATGGATTATCAAACCTCAAGTAATTAAATCCAAGATACAATAGGATTGCAATTGATATTGGAATACCAGCGAATATTATCTCTCTAAATTGCCCCGAGCGGGTTAACAAAGGTTTTTGTCGTAACAATTCAAGAATAAGTAATGACCCCGTAATGATGGTAAATTGGCGTGATAAAAATGCGCCAGCGATACATAACCCGATCACCCAACTTCGTTTTTTACCAAACAATTCACGAATGCCCCCAAGCA
>CAZLOF010000438.1:0-4528 GCA_964560745.1 uncultured Thermoflexus sp. | reverse complement strand
CCCAGCGCGCCATTTCTAATGGCAGCGGTATCTCACGGCCCAAAGCTCACGGCCCAAAGCTCATGGCTCACGGCTCCTATGGAATCGTGCCTGTGCCGAAACGATATTGCTCAAGTGTGGCCCAGTCAATATTCACGCCAAGGCCGGGCGCATCGGGCAGGGTGACGATGGCGGGTTCACTTGGCACAATCGGTTGTGGCAAGATATAGTCGCGGCGTTCATAGGTCCAGCCCGGCGGGTCGTAAGGGAATTCGATAAACGGCGCGGTGCTGAGGGCGGCGCTCACTTGCAGATTGGTCAGCACGACCAAGCCATCGCCCCAGGTATGCGGGGTGAAAATGCAACCAGCGGCTTGCACCTCACGCGCCAATTGTTGCGCCCGCAAAATGCCGGTCGCCCACACCACATCGGCCTGATACACATCGAGCGAGCCGTGTTTGAGGTATTCGAGTTGTTCATTAAAGTCGCGGTTGCCTTCGCCACCGGCGATGCGCAATTTGGCGCGGCGGCGCAATTCGGCCAAGCCGCGATAATCATGACGGTGCAGCGGTTCTTCCAACCAATAGCAGCCTAGCTCGTGCAGCGCGTCCGCCATCCATAAGGCGGTTTTAAAATCCCAAGGCGCGCTGGCATCCCAAGGCATTTGCCAGCCCTGATTGGCATCCACCAAAATGTGCATGTCGTTGCCAATGGCATCGCGCACGGCGCGAATGACGGCTAAATCTTTGCGTGGGTCGGGGTCGTGAAAGCGAATTTTGAGGGCTGGATAGCCTTGATCGCGCAGCATTTTGGCGCTTTCGGCGCGGGCGGCGGCGGGTTTGCGTTCGCCACAACTGGCATATAGCCGCACTTTGTTGCTGCGCCCACCCAATAGCTTCCACAGCGGTTGCCCGCTGATCTTGCCCATCAAGTCCCACAGCGCCACCTCAAGCGGCCACATGCGGGCATACATAAATTGCAAATTGTCGAGGATATGCACATGCCGCTCGATGTCGAATGGGTCGTGACCGATGAACAAATGCTCGTGCCCGGCAAAGCCGAGCATACTGTCGCCGCTGCCCACGCCCTCAAATTCGCCCGCCCGCACCCGCACCAGCGTGGCGCTGTGGGCCTTACGTGGGCGCGGGTCCCAGCTTGCGTTAAATGGCGGGTCGAGTGGCAGCCGGTAATGGTGGATTTCGATGGAATCAATTTTCATAATGAATGAGTGAGTCAAGGATGAAGGATGAAGGATGAAGGATGAAAGGTGAAGGATTGAAGATTTTCATCCTTCATCCTTTATCCTTCATCCTTTTACCAAATGTCCCCCACCGTAAACCCATTCGGGTAAGGGTCTTCGGGGTCAACGACATATTGGGCGAAGCCGGTGATCCAGCCGGTGCCGCTGATGGTGGGCACGACGGCGGTGTAGGGGCCGATTTGAGTTTGCTCGATCAGGCGGCCCGTGAAAACCGTGCCGAGCACGCCTTCGTGATGAAAGTCTTGGTGCAGGCCAAGTTTGCTGCGTGCAAATAGGGTCGCCATACGGGCCGATGTGCCAGTGCCGCATGGCGAGCGGTCAATCACGCCCGTCGTGGTGGTGGGGCGCTCCCTATCCTATTTGCCGGTGCTGTCCGTGACGTCATTGCGCATATGGTTAGCGGGGTTGTGGGCCGGGCCAGTCAATTGCCCAATGGTGATGCCCGAAAAGCCGGGCTGGTCGGGATGGGTGACGGGCAATTGCTCGGCGGCGGCGGCCTTGATCATCTCGGTGATGCGCACGATGTCGCTGCCTTCATCGGCAGTCAGTTTTAGCCCAAACTGGGCGGCCTCGGCGATGACGTAAAACATGCCGCCATAGGCCACATCGACTTTTACCGTGCCGAGATGCGGCACTTCGATGATGGCATCTAAATGGGTGGCGAAGGCTGGCACATTTTTGAAGGTGACGCGGCGTACTTTGCCGTTGGCACATTCGGCCCGCACGCGAATGAGGCCAGCCGGGGCTTCGAGCGTCAATTCGGTGACGGGTTCTTGCATCGGGATCATGCCGGTTTCGAGCAAGGCGGTGGTGACGCAGATGGTATTTGACCCCGACATCCCCGGATATTCGACCTGCTCCATGATGACAAAACCGGCATCGGCATCGGGGTGGGTGGGCGGCAAAATGAGGTTGCAGCACAGCGCTGGGTAGCCACGCGGTTCGCGCAACATGCGCTGGCGCAGCCCATCGGCCTTGGTCGCCAAATACTGCATTTTGTCGAACATGGTTGCGCCCGGCACATCGAGCACCCCCCCCACGATGACGCGCCCAGGCTCGCCGCAGGCGTGAACATCAACGGCTTGAATCATGTTGGATAAACGCATAGGGAAAGGATGAAGGGTGAAGGGTGAAGAGTGAAGGATGAAGGATGAAACAACCTTTATCCTTCATCCTTTATCCTTTTATTAAAGGCTGGCCAAAAACTGTGCGCCGAGGGTGAGGCCGAGTTGCTCGCCTGCGGTGCTGCCGTTGAAATTGGCATCTTCGAGTTCGATTGAAATCGCGCCAGCGTAGCGATTTTGTTGCAAAATTTGCACGATGTCGAGCCAATTTGAGCTGCCATGACCGGGGATGGTGTAGCGCCAGGCTTGATTGCCAAATTGAATGGGCTTGGCGAAGGTGGCGGGTTGCTCGTGCCCATATTCATAGGCGTTGTCGGTTAGCAAGGCGCAATCTTTGCCATGCACATGATGCACCCGCCCAATAAATTCGCGCAAAAAACGAATAGGGTCGATGCCCATGCGTTGGAGATGGGACGGGTCGTAATTGACACCCATACTGGCCGATGGCACAGCCTTGAAAAAGGCGCGATAGCCTTCGGGGGTGCAACACAACGCGCCCGGCCCGGGCCAGCCTTCGATGACGATATGCCCGCCGTGCTGTTCAAGCACTGGGGCCAGCGCGGCGAAGCTCTCGACCATATAGCCAAAATTCTCGGTGCGCGGCAATTCGGGCTTTTCGGGTAACATCACCAAAAAATAGTTGAGTGGCCCAAGTTTGGCGCAAGCCTCGATATACGCCATATTTGCGGCAATGGCGCGTTGGCGCGTGTCGGCATCGGGCGAGATCATGCCGTGCCATTCTTTCAAATCGACCGAGCCGAGCTTGAGGCCAGCATCCAAGATTTGCGCCCCAATCACATCGGCATCGCGCCCGATGTCGATGGCTTCTAACCCGTTGGCCTTAACCCATGCCACCAAGCCGGTTGTGTCCTTAAACCAATCCGTCCAGCCGCGTCGAACGCCAATCGGAAATTGTCCTGTTCGTGTTTTCATCTTAATAGTGCTAAGTTGCAAGTGCTAAGTGCTAAGTATGAAATCTTGACTTAGCACTTAGCACTTGCAACTTCTTACTTCTTTAAAGGGCTGCTCGATAGAGTTGCTCCATCACTTTTTCGTTGACGCTGCGTGGGTTTGTCCACCAGTTCGAGTCAACGGTATAGGCATATTTTGCCATAGTTGGAATGACCGATTCGGGTACATTGACTTCGCTCAGGCGGGTGGGCAGGTTGCAGTCTTTGGCAAGTTGGGTAACGGCCTCGATACCGCGCTCGGCGCGTTGGCGCAATGAGCCAGTGGCGGGCACGCCCAGCGCTTCGGCAACGGCGGCGTAGCGCTCAATTGCGCCGGGCAAGCTGTAGCTCATTTGATGTGGCAACATCAGGCTGCATGCCAACCCATGATGCACATTGGCGAGGCTACTTAGTTGGTGAGCCAACGAATGGCACGCCCCCAGCCATTTGCTGCTGATGGCAACCCCGCCGATAAAGGCGGCGTGGGCCATGTCTTCACGGGCTTGGCGATTGTCGCCTTGCGCCACCACCACCGGCAAACTTTGGGCAATCAGGCGTATACCCTGTAACGCCATTGCATCCAACATTGGGTTCCAATTTTTGCTGACATACGCCTCGATACAGTGCGAAAGCGCATCCATGCCGGTTGCGGCGGTCAAAAAGGGCGGCAAACCCAGCATCAATTCGGGGTCAATGATGGCGATGGTGGGCATCGAACGCGGGTGACCCACCCCAAATTTCATTTTGGCGACGGGGTCGGTGATGACGGCCCACGAGGTGGCCTCGGCCCCAGTGCCTGCGGTGGTGGGGATGGCGATGAAGCTCGGCAGGACCTTGGGGCAAGGGCGGGCTTTGTCGCCCATGCGATAGGCATATTCGGCTACTTTGGCATCGGCGGGGCCGCCCGCCACCAACATGAGGGCCTTGGCCGTGTCGAGACCGCTGCCGCCGCCTACGCCTACAATCAGGTCGGCCCCGCTAGCGCGATAAGCTGCCGCTGCCGCATCGACTGAGGTATCAGATGGGTTTGGTTCGACTTTGTCGTAAAGGGTGTAGGCCAAGCCCGCGCCTCGCAGTGAGGCTAAGATCGGGTCTACTAATTTTGCGGCGACCACACCCGGGTCGGCCAGCACAAAAACATGGGTTGCGCCTTCGGCTTTGGCGCTGGGGCCAACGGGCGTGCGGCGCATTGCCATCCAGACGCGGCGAGCGGA
>CAZLOF010000437.1:3519-4538 GCA_964560745.1 uncultured Thermoflexus sp. | reverse complement strand
GCCCGGCCCAAGCGTAATGGCCAAACTGCGAACATAGTTAATGTTGTTAATGTAATAGGTATTAACACCATTATTGTCGGTGTCGCTGGTGTTGCCATCTACATCGCCACCATTTACAATACTTGGCAAAAAGTTGTCAGGCAATTCAACCTCGACAATATAGTTGCCAACGTCAAGGTTATCAAAACGATAGTAACCCTGATTATCTGTAAAGGTCGAGGCAATTGGTGCGCCAGAAATATTGGTATTATCTGCCGCCACATATAAACGCACCGGCATACTATCCATGCCCGGCTCGGTATTCTGACGAATACCATCATTATTCAAATCGCGCCACACTCGGTTGCCAATACTATAAATACCGGCACTTAACTTGTCGGTCTTACTGGCATCATTCGTGGCCGGTTGCGCCTTCTGAGCAACAGTAACAGGTGGCTCCGTTTCGGCAAACGAACGTGTCGGTGCATTCACGCTCGCTGCTATCAACATCGCTGCAAAGATTCGCAGCCCTAAAAAAATTTTTTGTCTATTACTCATAACGAAATCTATTTCTCCTATCAACACACTCATTCAACATCATATTTATAAAGATAATTTCCATGATATGCACTGCGTAAATTTTGCCGAATAAGTCTTAAATGTCTTGAGACTAATGATGTAGTATGAGTAGGTTC
Source organism: uncultured Thermoflexus sp. (assembly GCA_964560745.1). Classification (GTDB taxonomy): domain Bacteria; phylum Chloroflexota; class Anaerolineae; order J036; family Brachytrichaceae; genus AQU-03. Next base: position 3,864 of record CAZLOF010000437.1, on the reverse strand, counting down.
AAAGTATTTTTTATGAGTACTCGTGGTGCAATCCTAATTTAATTGATTTTTATAACACTAAGAGAACAATAAAAATAATAATCTACGCATCATCGATTTATTTTCTACGTAGATTTTTCACAGCACTTACCACAATAAGCGCTAGAATTTTTATAAATTTATGGCCTCAATAAACACTAAAACTTCACCCCCTTCTGCTGCGTTTTTATGGGTAGATCACACTCGTGTTATTGCCGCATTTGCGGTTGTTATGCTTCATGTCACCGCTGGGCTAGTTGAAAATGCCACCTTAGGCAGCTCGGCTTGGTGGATGGGCAATGTGATGGATGCGCTGGTGCGTTGGTG
>CAZLOF010000437.1:0-3509 GCA_964560745.1 uncultured Thermoflexus sp. | reverse complement strand
CAAAAACGAGCCAGCCGCATTTTATTGCCCCTGTTATTTTGGTCATTGTTTTATTTGGCGTGGACAGCGCTGCGTTGGCGTGTGTTGGGGCAGCCAATCGTCATCACGGCGCTGCTCGAACAATGGGCAAGGGGAATGCCTTACTATCACATGTGGTATTTGCATATGATCTTAGGGTTGTATCTATTTGCGCCTTTTATCAAACGATTATTAAGTGTGCTAAGCACAAATGAGCAAATATTTTTGTGTATTCTGCTATTTGTCTTCTCAGCGCTTACCACGCTTTTGCGTTATGCGCTCAATTTGCCCAATTCGTTGTTCTTTCTTTGGTTTTTATATTACTTGGGCTACTTTATCGCTGGGCATTTATTGGGTCGGCTGCCAGTAAAACTAAGTAATGGCATTTTATGGCTTGTGCTTATGTTAACCATTGTCGAAGTCGCCATTGGCTGTTATTACTTAGCCATGCGCCAAAACTTGGCGCTGGGGTTTTATTTTTACGATTACGCCAGCATCGCCGTCATCCCCATGTCATTGGCGGCCTTTATTTTGCTGCAACGTATGACCCTACCCGCCGCGCTGGCAAAATGGATGCCGCGCATCGCGGCAATCTCGATGGGCATTTACCTGCTGCACCCCGCCATCTTAGATGTGCTTAGTTTTCTTGGTTTGCGCTGGGATGTTATGCCAGCCATTTTGTCCGTGCCGCTCATTTCAATCATTGCCTTTGTCGTTGCTGGTTTAGGGGCTTTTATTTTTAGCAAATTGCCCATTTTGCGCAACCTTATTTAACCTACAAATTTCCGTCAAAATCACGATAGCGCAAATTCATAAAAGACGAAGGGCCGATTTCGCCTCATGCTTAGGATGGTGGTCTATCACGGTAAGTCTATGTATATTTACAAAGACACAAGACGTGATATATGTATACCTCTCACACTCACTCTCCCACCATCACATTACCCCGTCCCACTCAGGTTTGGGGCTTGCCACGCAAACCAGCACACACGGCACAACCAGCCCGCGCAACAAAAGCCGCCATCAATACCCATAAAACAGGCATTGGCGCGTTGCCAGCCATGAGCCTAATCGTGGCAATTGGGCTGTTGGTGGTCGCCTATTTCACCTATTGGATCGGTTTGCTCATCATCTTTATTCCATCGGCAGCCCGCCAATTGCAACGCAATGTCAGCCGCACCGAGCGTTTGGGCATCGTCATCATCGTCGGCCTCACCCTGCACATGATGCGCACTCTCTATAGCCCGCTCGAATTTAAATTTGGCGACGAATTTCAACATTGGCGCACCGCCGATGATATGGTGCGCACCGGCCAATTGTTTAACCCCAACCCACTCTTGGCAGTTAGCCCCTACTTCCCCGGCCTCGAAAACCTCACCGTCGCCCTTGTCAACCTGTCTGGCCTCGATATTTTTAACGCCGCCATGATCATCTTGTTTATGGCACGGGTGATGTTCGTCTTCGCTCTCGTAGCCTTTTTTGAAGTCATCGGCAGCTCGCCTCGCGTCATCGGCATTGCCAGCCTGATCTATATGTGCAACCCGCACTACCAATTTATCAATTTTTATGGCTACCAAGCCATCGGCATGCCCCTTGCCCTAACCGCCATGTATGCCATTGCACGGCTCGACCGCCGCGACGGCCCCACCGACCATGCAAAGACAAAATGGGGGTTACGCGCTGTCGTCGTGTTGGCACTCTTTTCACTCACCATCAGCCATCACCTCACCAATTACATCACCATCGGCATGCTCAGCATCTGGGCAATGGTGGCCCTGCTCGGCAAACGCATTCACAAGGCCAAATCAGCCAGCGTATGGGCCGCACCCTTGGCTATTTTGGTGTGTTTCCTGTGGTCATTCTTCATCGCCACCGCCGTATTCGAATATTTCAGCAAGCCCTTACAATCGGTAGCCGCCAAATTCGCCAGCGCCACCGTCGGTGAAGAAAGCAAAGAAGCCAAAAAGCAATCGTTTGTATTGCAACAAAACCCACCCGCCGAGCGCGTCATTAGCTGGAGCGCAACTGGCCTATTGATCGCCGCCGCGCCGGTAGGTGCATGGGCCATCTGGAAACGCCGCCGCAATAACATCGCCGCCCTCACCTTGGCCGTCATTGCCTTGGCTTACCCCGCCAGTTGGGGCTTTCGCTTGGTGTCGGCAGATGGGGCCGAATTTACCGGACGTTTGGCGCCCTATCTCTTTGTGGCGCTGAGTTATGGCATCGCCATGGCGATTGAATGGCTCGACGATGCCAATTGGCGCGAATTTCCACTCAGTTGGCTGCGCAAATTAGAGCCAAGCACCAAACGCTTCTTATTGCCAGCCGCCTTCGTCGCCGTCAGCATCATCTTCGGCGGCAGCATCACCCTCGGCTACCCTTCTATCACGTGGCGTTTGCCCGGCAAGTTTATCGTCAATGCCTTCGAACGCTCGATTGAGCCACAGGGTGTACAAGCCGCCAACTGGATGCGCACGACCTTAGGCAACAATAACCGCGTTACCTCAGACTTCATCAACAAACTTTTGCTCGGCTCATATGGTCGCCAAGATGCAGTGGGCGGTTTGTCATGGTTGTTCTTCTCGGGCGAAGTCGATGAAAGTGTGGCACATCAAATCAAAGCATTTAAGCTACACTATATCGCCGTCGACCTACGCCTCACCCGTTTATTACCCGCACTGGGCGTATATTTTGATGCCGATGAACCTGATGCCAACGCCCACACCTCACCCATTCCAGTCGAAGGGATGCGCAAATATGAAAAAGACCTCAAGGTCAACCGCATTTTCGACAGTGGTGATATTATTATGTATGATGTTCACGCCTTGGCGAAGTAAAAATTAAAAAAATGCCGAAATCACTATGCATCTATACCGTGCACGGTATAGATGCATAGTGATTTCGGCAAAAACTTCATCTATTCAAAACGCCAAAACGATGAATTTAGCCCTAATGTCTCAAAAATGCGATGTGCGTCAGCAATGCTGCGCCCGGCAAAAGCCTCTGACATGCGATCTTGATACCATAACTTCGACAATTCCCAAACTTGCCCAATGCTGAGCAATTCGCCCATCGCCGCCTTGGTCTGCTGACACCAATCTTCTGCTTCCTCTTTCGACCGAAAGAGCAAGATATTGGCTCAGGTATACACCAAATCGTCATACCACTGACGGCATGGCAATGGAAAATAGACCAGCCAATCTTGGTTACTAACCTGGCCCTGAACGACTTTCAGCGACAACCGCTGTTGATCTGTAGGATGCGTCGCTTCAATCTCGACATCGATCCCTAATGCCGCCGCAATCCCTAGCGTATCCCAAGCACAATTGGCCCACCACAATTGATCGCCAGCCCGAACACGATAATTTGTTGGAATGGCGGAAAACGGGTTCGCCATGCGAATATGCCCCGTCTCGCCATCCAGAAAAATCATGTGTCGCTCGTGTAGCCGCCGAAACGCCAACCTTACATCATCAAGCGAAAGTTGAATG
>CAZLOF010000436.1:3372-4547 GCA_964560745.1 uncultured Thermoflexus sp. | reverse complement strand
GGCCGGGACAGCGTGAACGGTTCGAACAGTTTTTTCGTGGCAAAGCGGTGGACAATGTGCGTGCCCATGCTGGCTTAATCTCGGTGACAGCAGGCGGGCCGCTTGAAAATGGCTCAGATGAGTATGTCATGATCACAGTGTGGCGCGATCTCGACGCACTGAAAGGCTTTATTGGCGAAAATTGGCAACGGCCTTTTATCGACCCTGACGAAGCCGATCTAATTTCAGACATCACCGTGCAACATTTTGAGGGCGGGCCGGTTTAATCGCTAAACCTATTCAGGTATGAACGGCTGTACTTTTACCTACTTCACACTAATAGCCATAAAACCTTGCAACAAAACACAAAATCAATATTATTAAATACTTCACACGCAATTATTATGCTATTATTATTCGTAATATGAAAAAATTTTTCACTATTACGCTTTCAATAATTTGTGTATTAACGAATGCTGTATCGGCAATTGCCGCAATTCCACCCAATGATACCGATAAGGCTTCTGCCCCCCGCGCGATTATTGCCGATACTGGTTTTCGTCCGGGGGCGAATGGGTTTAAATTCGAGAATTACACCAACAGCCTAAACCCGGTTAACCTGACCCCAGCCAGTATGCAGCGTTTATTTGGCAATGTGGTATGCGCAACACTAGAAAATGGTATATGTTTATTGACCCCACCCGCCGAACAATGGATGCAGCGGCAAAATAACTCAATGAATGGCGGGCATTGTGAAGGTATGGCGGTGTTAGCTTCATTTATTTATACCAATACCGTTACTGCGCCCCCACTTGGAGCCGCAACTGTGCCTGAGTTTGAATTGCAAAATAACGTGGCCCTTCAAAGTGAAATTGCATATTGGTTTGCCACTCAAGCCACGTTTCCAAGCAGCGCCACAGAAGATCGAACCCAAAACCCAGCCGATGTATTGAGCCGATTGATTGATGAGTTTAAGAAACCCAATGGGCAACGCGAAGAGTTTGTGTTGGGTTTATATAAGCCCGAATACAAAGATGGGCATGCCGTGTCGCCTTATGCCATTGATGATCGCGGGGATAATATTTTTTGGATTATGGTGTATGACAATAACTTTCCCAATCAAGAACGTTATGTTGAAGTGAATCGAACCACAAATTCATGGCGTTATACCACCGCCATTAATCCTTCGGCAGCGC
>CAZLOF010000436.1:992-3362 GCA_964560745.1 uncultured Thermoflexus sp. | reverse complement strand
AATATATTGGTGGTGCTGACACCAAAACTTTAACGCTAATCCCGTTATCCGTGCGTATTCAGAAACAAATATGCCCATTTTGCGAAGCTGCCAACCCGTTACGCGGTGATTTAAATTATCGCGAGAAATTTGGCGCTGTTTCTGCTGTATCGCGTGATGAAGTAATCACAAATGGCGATGACGTGAATGTGCTCATTACAGATGCCAATAATAAGCGTTTAGGCTACACGACTATTGGGCAAAAAGTGAAATTGGTTAAAGAAATACCAGATGCTGACTTTACAACAGTGAGAACAAATTTTAATGACAGTGAACCACCTATTTATTATGTGCCAAATTCAACTGCTTACACCGTTACACTTGACGGTGTGAGCTTGACCAAGACTGTCGAAACCAACCTAGCGGTATTTGGGGCCGGGTATGTGTTGGGGGTCGATAGCATCATCCTTGAGCCGGGGCAAAAAGACCAGATTGTGATTGATTCAAAAGATGCGCAACGCAGCTATACCGTTACTTATCAAACCACCTATAACGTAAGCCCGTTTTTGGTGATGGGGATTGAGACGGCGAACGCAAGTTATGAAGTGGATGTGACGGCCTATGGGGATGCCGATGGGTTGTCATTAACACTAAACTTGAATCACAATACGGGCACAGTTTCGGTTCGCACAAACCTCACCTCTGGTGATGAGCATTATGATTTACGAGTGACTCGTATTGACGCAACTGGTGAGCATATTTTTAACAACAACAATATTAGCCTTGCGGCTGCATCGACGCATTATATTAATTATGCAGCATGGACAAACCCATCACAACCCTTGACGATTGGGGTAGATAACGGTAGCAACGGCAGTATTGACCGAACATTGACCTTAACATCGGCCAGCAAAATTTATATGCCACTGACGCTAAATCAGAAGAACCCGCAATAACCACGCCCCCATAGGGTTATCAGCAAGCGTAGCAGGCTGATAACCCAAACCACCCGCAAAACGTAAACTACTAAGCCACAACCGCCCGCGCCCAATTTTGGCTTCGATCAAATATTCATGCCAATGTCCTTGTCGCGCATCGAGCCGCCGCCAAATGGGTTTTATGTCGATAAGCGATGTCGGCACCCACATTTTTAGCGTCTCGGTCAGCGCCGCCAAATTGATGGCAAAATCGCTGGCGATACTATAAAAACGCTGGTCGGCGTAGCCAGCGTGATTCACCGCGCCCCATAATTCATGGGGTTCAAAATAATGAATAGCCTCGCGCCAAAACGGCAAATTGCGCGTAAATCGCGGGTCGGGTTCATTTAACCAACACACCGTCTCTAAACCCGCTTCAATAGATTCAACCAATAGCGGGTTTAGCCGCGTGTAAAAATTGTCGGGCGGTGCAATACGCGGCACTTGCCAAAACGACCATGTGTTGCCAAGCACTGTTTTACCGGCATACAAACTGATATCGAGCCGCCAAGTGTTTAGGCCACGCCCTATATTTTCGTGTTTTATCAATCGGGCCGGGTCAACCTCCAACACCCCGATTTGCGCCACTTCACCAACCTTAATTGGGGGGGCGGACTGCGCCCCTTGTACAATCATAACGCCATTAGGGTCACTGATACGCCAGCGCCATTCCCCTTGTGCCAACGCCGCCGCCCCATTCGACAACGCCACCGCAAAAACAACTGGTTCATCCTCCCAAAATACATAAGGGTCGAGATAAGCCGGACGATCACCGCCATGTTGCCAGCGCCGCGCCCGCAGCCGGTCAATCAACAATACACGGTCGGCGTTAAATTGCCCCCACTCAGCGGCATCAAATTTGAGATCACCATCGTCGTTCACCACCCCCGAAACGGTAATTGGGGTGTCTTGCCAACCCGTCAGCACATAGCCGCCACTGGCGTGGCGTTTGCGCGTTTGCTCTAAAATAAATTTGCGCACCACCGTCGCTTGGGCCAAAGAGGGGTCAGGAATTCGGGATTGAGGATTTTGAGAAAGCGCATCAGGGCGGCCACGCAAGGTATCGGCATCACAAAATTCACCATAAACCCAAGGCTTGATTGGCTGATAGCGCCGATCAAAATGGTCAACCAAGGCTTCAAAAAAATGAGGGTCGGTATAAAAATGATAATCGTAAAAATCGCCACCCGCCGCACTCACCCCGCCATAGGCTTCAGCCGAGCCGCTATTATCGCAATGTAACACCTGCGGCAAATAATGCCGCGCAAGCTGGCGCAATTCGCCCAACAAAGCCGCGTCTATTTGGGTGTCAAGCTCGCAGCCAAGGCTGAGAATGGCGATGCAATCATGCCGCTGCACCCGTTGCAAAATCGCCTCGACCTCGCGCCGCGCCAATACTCTAAACGCCGGTGTA
>CAZLOF010000436.1:0-982 GCA_964560745.1 uncultured Thermoflexus sp. | reverse complement strand
GCCGTCGCCTGCGCTTGCCACAATGGCAATTCGAGCCACACCCACATACCCTCGGCGTTGCACACCTCAAAAAAAGTCTCATCCGGCACATACAAACACGCTTTAATCAGGTTAAAGTTGAGCACCCGCGCTTTGGCGATCATGTCGCGCACCTCGGCGGCGCTGCGTGTGGGGGCCAATTTTTTGCTATGCCAACCCCAATCCAGCACCCCGCGCAGGTGCACAGGCGCATCATTCAGCAACACTTGGTCATGCTGGGTTCTCCATCTGTTTTTGGGTTGATGAGGCAACGGTGCAGCAACGGGTTGCCCGTCCCCCAAGCGCAACCCAATGGTTTGCCAAATACCGCCAAACGGCTTGTAAACATCGGGCAAAAAACCGGCCAAACATTCGCGCAGTGGGTAACGCTGGCCGGGTTTCCATATTTCTAGGCGAATGTGATTTTGGCCGGGCCGCAACAGATGGGTAATATTGAACGCAAACGGCGACCATAAGCCAGTGTGTGCCCCCGCCAGTGCGTCATTAATAAACACCGTTGCCGCAAAACTGACCGCCTGCGCCTCAAGCCATATGGCTTCGCCACTGTTTAGCCAGCCGTCCGGCAAGTCAAACTCGCGTTTGTAAATGGCCGGGCCATCTGTATCATGGTCGGCAATATGCGCCTCCCATGCCGCTGGCACGGGTATGCGGGTATGCACATTGCCCAGCGCAAATTGCCATTCGCCGTCGAGGGTAAAGAATGATGATGTCAGAAATTTAGACGAGGCATTTTGAATGCTCAGAGAATTAGGCATACGCATATATTTGATGCGTCATCCCGATACGAAGTGAGGGATCCCCGTTGTCGAGATTAAAGCAAACATAACACTGGCAAATCAAAAACTCGACTAACCTGACTACGCTTTACAGAGTCTAGATTTCAGGGATCCCTCGCTGCGCGTCGGGATGACACTTAGAGGTTATAAGTTTCTATACCTTGCTA
>CAZLOF010000435.1:0-4567 GCA_964560745.1 uncultured Thermoflexus sp. | reverse complement strand
GCGGTAAAAAAATACTTACGCCTCAAGATAAAACAATGATACTTGATACCGGCGCTCCGGCGCAAACCTCCGAGGTCTTAACGCAGCTTGATCTTGTAGCCGCGATTTGCGTTAAGACCTCGGAGGTTTTAGCGGCTGTTATCTAAAAATATCTTTCCTGCTTCAATCCTCAGATAAAATTGATAAGTTGAATCGAGCTATTTTTAAAGGGCGCTGGTTAGAATGGGTTTTGGCCGCGCTAACCGCATTCGTCTTATTTGGCACGCGCTATTTCACCTTTGCAACCCCGGTCTTTGCCCAATCAAACCCTGTTTTTGTTGCGCGGGGCATGCAATCGAGTGGTCTTGATATTATTGTCCAAGTCATTGCACCCAATGTCGTGCGTATTCAACCGCTATTTGACGATCACGACAACGATGCCACATGGGTGCTATCGCCCGAAATGATGTGGGATCGGCAATTACCCGCCCAAATCATGACCGATGATTTGCATGTCATTCATACCAGCGAAATGACGGTTCAAATCAAACGCAACCCCTTGCAGATCAGCATTTTTGATGCCAACGGCAACCAAGTTCTACAAGAAACCCAGTTTAACGACCATGCGCTGTCATTCATGACCAGCAACGCCACCGATGAACATTTCTATGGCGCACATTCGTATCAGGTTTGGGAAGATGTATCGACAGGGATAACACGCGACCAAGGCGGCAAAGTATGGGCCAGCTATCAAGGCGATTCAGGTGCACCCTTGCTTTTTACGCGGCGTTATGGGGTGCTGGTCGATGCCGACAGTGGCTATTTTGTGACCGAAGGCGATGAATTGCGTTTCGAGCGCTTTAAACAATCGCACTTGCAGCATTTTGTGATGCTTGGCCCACCCAAAAGCATCATGCAACGAGTGGCCGAGTTAACCGGCAAACCGCCCATGCTCCCCAAATGGGCCTTGGGGTTTATTCATAGCGAATGGGGCATCGATGAAGCCGAATTGCGCCAAAGCGTCAAGACCTATCGCGACAAAGGCATTCCACTCGATGCCTTTACACTCGATTTTGATTACAAGGCATGGGGCAAGGATGCCGGCAAAGATGCCGCCGATACACGTGGCAGCGAATTTCGCTGGAACGGCCCTGATGCTGGCAACAAATTCCCCACCGGCCAATCGGGCCAATTGGCACAAGATTTGCTGGCGCAGGGTGTGCGCCTAAGCGGCATTATGAAGCCACGGGTACATGTGCAAAACGCGGCTGGGCAAGCCACCCAAGCCGCCCAATGGCTCAATCAACACGATTGCTGGGTGGCAAAGCAAAACGCCTATATCGATTATTTCTCAAAATTGCCGGTGCGTGATATCGATTTTGCCAAGCCCGAATGCCGCGCCTGGTATTGGCAGCAAGCACAAGGCTTGTTCGATACTGGCATTGTGGGTTGGTGGAACGACGAGGCCGATGTGACCGACAATACATTTATATTCGACACTTTTCAGGGCACAAATATGGCACGGGCCATGTATGAAGGCCAACGCGCCATCAGCCCAAAACGAGTATTTACGCTCAATCGCAATTTTTACCTTGGGGCGCAGCGCTATGCCTATGGCCTTTGGTCAGGCGATATCGAATCGACCTTTAACAGCATGGCCGACCAACGCCAACGCATGTTATCGAGCATCAACACCGGCGCGGTGAAATGGGGCATGGATATCGGCGGCTTTACCGCCACCCTACCATTAGAAAGCGAAAACTATGCTCGTTGGATGCAATTTGGCACGCTGGTGCCAATTTACCGCGTGCATGGCTACCAAGGCCAACAACGCCAACCTTGGGCCTATGATGCCGCCGCCGAAGCAGCCGCCAAACAAGCCATTCAATTGCGGCATCAACTCCTGCCTTATTTATATGCCTACGAACGCGAAGCCTACGAAACTGGCATTGGGTTGGTACGCCCACTCTTTTACGAGTTTCCCGATGATGCCAATGTCGCCAACACAACGGCAGCGTGGATATTGGGCGAGCATTTGCTAGCCGCGCCCATTATGGGGCGGGGGCAAAGCCATGTCAGTGTTTATTTGCCGCCCGGCGAATGGGTCGATTATTTTCGCGGCACGGCCTATACCGGCGGCGGCAACATTCAGTACAAAGTTCAGTCGCTAAACGACATCCCGCTATTCATTCGGCGCGGGGCCATTTTGCCCAACCACGCCGCCCAAAATTATGTCGGCGAGCGCCCCGTCGAAACCATCAATATCGATGCCTTCCCCGACACCCGCCTCAGCCAATTCAACTATTATGACGATGACGGCGAAACCTATGCCTATGAAACCGATGGCTATTTTAGGCAAGCCATGCACATGCAACAACGCGGTGATGACGTTGTGTTTAATATCGATGCCCCACAAGGCCACTACACACCCGCTGTGCAATATTATTTGCTGAAATTGCATGGTCACGGCGCGGCCACGTTAAGCATCAATGAAGCCGAATCACCCATTTTTGCCAGCGCCAACGCACTGGCAACTTATGACGGCGAAGGCTGGAGCCGCAGCCAAGATCAATATGGGCCGGTAACGCTGGTCAAGGTGCGGGCTGGGCAAGCCGTCCGCATTCGGTTGGTGAATGGCGTTGCCCCCGTGCCGACCCAACCCAGCCAAGTCAATTTGGCACAAAACAAACCCGTCGTCGTGTCTAGCATCGAACAATCGCGCTATCCGGCCCATTATGCGGTCGATGGCGACTCTGGCACACGTTGGTCGAGCCAAAAAGGCGAGATGCAGTTCATTCAAGTTGACCTTGGCGCAAGTTACAACATCACCCAAGTGATATTGAATTGGGAGGCCGCCACCGCCGCCGATTACGTCATCGAAATCAGCGAGCGCCCCGACAGCGGCTGGTCGCCATTGCTTAGCATGACCGAACGCAAAACCGTTGGACATGATGATTTTGCAGTCAAAGGCAACGGGCGCTATGTGCGCCTCGCCTTTTCGCGCCGTGCCACCGCATCTGGCTATTCGCTATATGATTTTGAGGTGTATGGAACATCTCTAAAGTGAAATAGTGCCTAAAGCGCTTGAAGTGCTTTAGGCACTATTTTCACCCATACACCTTGAAACACCGAAAACAACAATTTGCCCAACAATATTAAGGAAAATTGCTTGCAATCGATTAAATATAGGCTTAGAATTGGGCGATTATGCGAACGAAGATTGTAGCTACCATTGGCCCCGCCAGTGAAAATGAAGATGTGTTGCGTCAAATGATCCGTGCTGGTATGAGTGTGGCACGGCTTAATTTCTCGCACGGCAGCCATGACGACCATAAGCGTCGCTTGGATTTGGTGCGCCGTGTGGCGCGTGAAGAAAATATGTATGTGGCGGTAATGGGTGACCTGCAAGGCCCCAAATTCCGCGTTGGCAATCTGCCCAAGGAAGGCATTAAGCTAAATAATGGCGAAATTGTGACGTTTTCGTGCAACGGGGTTGCCAATACCGATCACATCCCCATGCCCCACCCCGAGCTTATTCATGCCATGCAACCCGGCATGAGAGTGTTGATCGACGATGGCGCACTGATGTTGCGCGTGGTTGACACCACCACCGAATTGGCCCGCTGTATTGTGACCGCCGGTGGCAATTTGCTCTCACGCAAAGGCGTGAGTGTGCCCGGCAGCAAACTTTCGGTATCGTCGATGAGCGACAAAGACCGTGAAGACCTCAAGTTTATGCTGCAAATTGGCATCGACGCGGTGGCGCTGTCGTTTGTGCGTAATGCCGACGACCTGCGTGAACTAAAGGCGCTCATTCAAGTGTATGTGCCAAACAAAGCCGAGCAACCCTTGGTGGTGGCCAAGATCGAAAAACCCGAAGCCGTGACTGATTTGGCGACGATTTTGAAAGTGACTGATGTGGTGATGGTGGCACGTGGCGATTTGGGCGTAGAAGCTTTGCCCCAAGAAGTGCCGTTTTACCAAAAGAAAATCATCCGCGCCTGTGGTCGGGCTGGTATTCCCGTCATCACCGCCACCCAAATGCTGCAAAGCATGGTCGATGTGCCGACCCCCACCCGCGCTGAGGCTACCGATGTGGCAAACGCGGTGCTCGATGGCACAGATGCCGTTATGTTAAGCGCCGAAACCGCCAGCGGGCATTTCCCGATTGAATCGATTCAAATGATGGCGGCCATTGCCGAACATGCCGAACGCGAAGAAGACAAACTAGCCGCCAAAGACCGCCGCAAATGGCGCTTGAAGAAGACCGACAGCCTGAACGTCAGCGGCCCCGATGAAGTGACTGAGGCCATTACCCATGCAGCGGTCGATGTAGCCAATGATATTGGTGCAGTTGCAATTGTGTGCATGACCCATTCTGGCCTCAGCGCCCGCATGATCGCCCGTCACCGCCCCAATATCCCCATCATTGCCTTGGCCGCCGCCCAACGCGCCTATAAATATAGCGCCTTTATTTGGGATGCCAAACCCATTTCAGTCGAGTTTTCGGGCGATGTCGATCAGGCCTTTGAGTCAGCCGCCCGTATCACCAAAGAAAATGGCTATGCCAAGATTGGTGATCGTATCG
>CAZLOF010000434.1:0-4575 GCA_964560745.1 uncultured Thermoflexus sp. | reverse complement strand
GCAGCGTTTTTATACAACCTCTAAACCACATGCTAGGCGCACAAATCCTATTCGCTGCGTGATCATTTACAAATTTAATTGGATGGCAGTCGAGTTTTTATATAACTGTTCTGCATGATGGGGTTTATAAGGCCAATGGGCCTATGAGATAGCTTGTGATATTAAGCGATATACATCATTTATGCAAACCGTTAAATAAATATAATCTGCGCCCCTTCGGTCATATCCATAAAATCGCTGGCGGTGACAATATCAATCACACCGTCTACAAAATCTTCTTTCTTCAACCCCATCATATCGACCGACAGTTTGCAAGCATAGAGTTGTGCCCCGCCATCGACCATCATTTGCAAATATTCACCGACGGGTGGCACGCCTAAAGACTGCATTTTGTCTTTCATCAGCTTGGTGGCAAAGGCGGTCATGCCCGGCAATGCCCCCAGCAAATTGGGGATACCGGCATTGTCCATGCCTTTTACCCCCATCATGCTGAGCTTCATCGCGGTATTTCCTACTGGTGCAATTTGCAAATGGTCTTGTCGGGTCTTACGAATCATATCCATGCCCCAAAATGTGAAGAAAATCGTCACATCAATGCCATTGCCCAACGCTGCCCAGCCCATCACCAATGCGGGATAAGCCATATCAAGGTCGCCTTTTGAGCAGATAAAGGCCACTTTGCGAGTTTCTTCAGCCATGATTATTTCTCCTATTGTTCTCATATTGGGGCTGGTTACAGACTCGCCCCTATCTTTGCTAAACACAGCCTTCAGGTTTGCCGAGGCCAGAGATCTTAGCCACTTTTTTGGCTGGCCCTTTGGGGAACAAGGCAAACATTTCTTTGGTGGATAGCCCAGTGACCGTTGTGATACGGCGCAGCGTTGGCGATTTGCCACTGCTGGCCGCATCGCTGCGGCAAAACTCAATTACTTTCCAATGTGAGGTATTGAGATCGGGTAATCCTTCTTCTTTTGCGACTTCAGCCGCAATTTCACGGGTCCATTCGCTGGGGTTGGTCATAAACCCTTCATCATTCATTTGAACTGTTTTGCCTGCAATTGTTCGGGTAGACATTTTTATGCTCCTTATATTTTTATTTTTTCAGAATCAATCGTGTAAGATGGATGCCCTGCATCTGCACCATTACCGTGAGGTAACAATTTGCCTTAATAAAGGTGCGGACCATCTTTGCTGATGCTCTTTAGCTTTGCCCGCCAAGACTGCTCAATACGCGCAAGGTTTGGGCCAAGCCACGCCGCACATGGGGATCGCGCATTTGCCCTAATAATGAGCGATATGAGATATCAATTGGTGTTTCGGTTTCTTTTTCGACCACAGCCACGGTATTGCGCAAAAATTGCATCACTTCGGGTTGTGTCATGTCTTTGATCGTGCGTAAAATCAGCACAATATTGTCGCCAAGTTGTTTGATTTCATCGGTGCTAAATGAAGTGACGATGTTGTCGATGATATACATGCCGCCTTGGGCGGCGCTAAAGTAGCCTTTACGCTCGGCATTGCCCAGGGCGGTTTCGGCCTTGTTGTAAACGCTTTTGATAATCGGCCCCGATATGTCGAGTAAGTCGTTGGCGCTATCAATTTGGTCGAGCAATTTCTCGAAATCGGGCGCATGACGCAACAACTTTTTAAGCAAACGCAACAGGTTTTGCGGGTTCACATCGCCTTCAATCTCTTGTAATTGGGTGCTTGCCAGCCGCATCATATCGTTGGCAATGGGCATGGCATCGTGAATCAGTTCTTCGCGGGCTTGGCGTGCCAGTTCGGCTTGTTTGGCTTGCTCGGTCAAAAATTGCACTTGGCTGCTTAAAAGGTCAATCTTACGGGTTAGATCCAACATTGCCTGTTCCATCTTGCCCCCTATTTGCTCCATTTGCCGGCCATACTCATTTGGGCTGGCAATGGCAATTCTTTGCCTTTGAGCAAAATATTCCAATACATCCACTTAAACATCAGTTTGCCCCAGTGGTTGGCTTCAGATTCTTCGAGCAAAGTAAATGGCCCCACGCCCGGCATTGGGTAACGCCCGGGCAATGGCTCGGTGTCATAATTAAAGTCGATCAATAACCCTTTGCCAAAGCCAGATTCGATAAAACAATTGGCGTGACCATCAAATACAGGTTTTAGCGCTTGGCCTTCGGTATAGCGCACAAAATTTTCGCCAAAGGTTTCAATCGCAAAATGGGCCACCGAACCTGCCTTTGAGGCTGGCACCGCGGCGGCATCGCCCAACGCAAATACATTGGCAAAGCGGGTTGATAAAAAGGTGTGTTTGTCAACGGGCACAAAATTAAGCTCATCGCCCAACCCAGCTTTGCCCACCACCTCGGCCCCTATATTTAATGGCACACTCACCAACAGGTCATATGACACTTCTTGTTCGTCATAGGCCACAATCTTTTTGGCCTCAGGGTCAACCCGTTCAATCATAAATTCGGGCACAACCTGAATGCCTTTTTCGGTTAACAAATGCCCCAACATTTTTGAGGCCTTGGGTTTGGTAAAAGCGCCGGGCAATGGGGTGGCATAAATCAATTCCACTTTGTCTCTCATGCCTTTTTCGCTAAAAAACCAATCGGCCAACATCAAAAATTCGAGCGGGGCCACTGGGCATTTAATTGGGTTCTCGACTACATTTAGCACCAAGCGCCCGCCCGGCCAATGCTTGAGATGCTCATGCAGCGCAACTGCGCCTGCGAATGAATAGAAGGTGTGAATCGATTTGCCCCATTCATCTTCACCCAAGCCGGGGGTTTGTTGAGGGTAAATATCGGCCCCAGTGGCGATAATTAAGAAATCGTAGCCGAGGGTTTGCCCATTGGCAAGCCGCACACAGTTTTGTTCTGCTTCAATCGCTTCGATGGCTGACATGACCAACTGAACCCCATTTGGCATAAAATCGCGTTTGGGCTTGATCACATCATTTTTGCCATATACCCCAAACGGAATGAATAAATAGCCGGGTTGGTAATAATGGGTCTCGTGTTGATCGACAATCGTGATCTGCCATTCGCTTGCATCAAGCAACCGACTGAGGCGGTTGGCTGCCATTGTTCCGGCTGTGCCAGCCCCTAATATTAATAGTTTTTTCATAACCCCTCACTTACGCATTTATTTTTGGTGTTTAAATGCATGAGTGGCTTTATTGGTGAAAAAAGTGTAGCGCAAAGTTGTCGAATTGACACTATGCCAAAGGCGAGATTGAAATAACCACATGGCTAGTGTTAAGGCGTTTGTTGTTGACACTGGTCATTCAACTAGGCAATGGATAGCCACTTAGTCGATGTATTTTCATGGGTGACACGTTAAAGTGACAGTATGTTTACTCATATGCTTATCCCCCTCGATGGTTCAGTGTTATCGAAGCAGATTTTGCCTTATGCCAAACAAATGGCGATACGAATGGGTTGTGATGTGACCTTCATGCAAGTGATGGAATTGAAGCTGGTGCATTCGTATGAGCTAGACATGGTTGGGGCAGCCAATATGATTCGTGTGGCACGTGACGAAGCTACCCACCATTTAAATGATTTGGTTGAAGAATTTGGCTTGGCTGGCATTCAAGCGACAGTGGTTGTGAAGCAAGAGCTAGACCCTGCTGAGTCGATTTTGCAATATGTGGCGCAGCACCCCATTGATGTTATTGCAATGACGACTCACGGGCGCAGTGGCCTCAAGCAGCTTTTCTTGGGCAGTGTTGCCAATCGGTTGGTGAATGCAAGCCATGTGCCAGTGGTATTGGTGCGGCCAGAAAGCACATAAACCCCGTCATTTATTTTTGCCTAACATCAGTCATTTCGAGCGGAGCGAGAAATGACGGTTTCGCTATCATATTGATACTGACACTTTTAAACGAAAAAACCGATTTGCAAAAGGAGAAAAATGATGAAAACAGATATGCAACTACATCAAGATGTGTTAGCGGCGTTTGCCGCCGAGCCACGTCTGGCCTCGGCAAATATTGGTATTGCGGTTAAAAATGGCATCATTACCCTGAGCGGTTTTTGTGAAAACCATGCGCAGAAAGTGGTTGCCGAGAAAATTTGTGCGCGTATTACGGGGGTGCGTGGGATTGCTGAAGAGATTCAGGTGAATCCGCCCGATGCACATCGGCGCACCGATGAAGAAATTGCTAGCGCAGTATTGAACGTGTTGAGTTGGAATACGATGGTGCCGGCCAATGCCATTGGCGTAAAAGTGGAGCATGGCTGGATCACTCTGAGTGGCGATGTGGCTTGGCAATATGAGAAGCGTGAGGCTGAAAAAGCCATTCGTTATGTGCAGGGGATGCGTGGCATTTCAAACAAAATTACTGTGACCCCAAAAGCCAAAGTTGGCGATGTGCAATCGGCTATTAGCCAAGCTTTTCAGCGCACCGCCAGCCAAGATGCCCATCGTATTGTGGTGACAACCGATGGCAATGTGGTGACCATTTCGGGGCATGTGTCATCGTGGGCCGAGTATAAAGAGGCTGAACGGGCCGCTTTGGCTGTGTCGGGCGTGGCTGAAGTGCGTAACGAATTGAAGGTGAATTTGCTTGGCCCGGCAACCATGCAT
>CAZLOF010000433.1:0-4575 GCA_964560745.1 uncultured Thermoflexus sp. | reverse complement strand
GCATGCCATCGATTTAGCAGAACTTCGTCGCGATATAGCCGGTAATGCCGCGCGCCTTGCCAAGCTGAATTGCGGGCGCTGCCTGCTTGTGACCCGCGATAGCTATTGGTGTCTGGTTGGTATGATGGCGCTGTTCCAGATCGGCATTGAGGTGGTACTACCGCAGAACTCGACGGATGGTGCCAGGAAGGCCATTAAAGACGAATGGGATGTGCTCGTTACCGATCAGCCTGTCGCCGGCGCCCATGACGCCTTTCTGTTGGGCGCCGCGATGTCCGTAGATGTTTCTTTGAGGGAAATCGAACCAGCATCTTGTCAATTAACACTCTTTACTTCCGGCTCAACTGGGCAACCCAAGAAGGTCACTAAGACATTCGCGGTTATGCTGAAAGAAGCGGCAACAATCGAAGCTTTACTCGGTAAAACTGTTCCGCTATCCGCGCGCGTCCTGGGCATGGTCACGCATCAGCATTTGTTTGGGCTTAGTTTCAAGCTTATCTGGCCTCTTTGTTCAGGCCGGCCATTCGAGGCGTGTGTCTATGAGTTTTGGGAAGAGATACTAGCCGAAAACTTTGGTGGCTCCGCTATTGTCGTCAGTCCTGCCCATCTCAAACGGCTGGGGGATTTCGCTGTCGCACCGAGAAACGTCCGGCCTGGTTGCTTGATTTCCGCCGGCGCAGCGTTGTGTGATGATATCGCTATCGCCGTGCAGGAAGCGTTCGGTGCGCCGATATGCGAAATTTATGGTAGTACGGAGACAGGCGTTGTTGCATCGCGTTGGCGTAGTATTCCAGACGAGCCATGGATGCCAGCGCCGGGTGTGAATATCGACATCGGCGAAAGGGGTGGGCTGCGAGTTCGGTCCCAGTTTTTGCCGGATAGTGACTGGTTTCAGACCGAGGATTGCGCAGAAGCCTTATTGGGTGGTTTTCGGCTGATAGGTCGTCGCGATCGCATTGTTAAGATCGAGGGCAAGCGTGTCAGCCTGACGGAAGTCGAAGCGAGTCTGGTAGCATCGCCACTGGTTGTTGCTGCCAAGGTCTTACCGATTGGAGACGTGGATGTCGTTCTTGCCGCTGTTGTGCTACCGAGCAAAAAGGGAAGCGCCGAACTATCGCGGCTGGGCAGCTTTCGTTTTGGTCGACTCTTGCGGCAACGCCTCAGTGCACGACACGAAGCAGCAGCTATGCCGCGGCGGTGGCGTTTCGTATCTGAGATACCTGTAGGTCCGCTGGGCAAGACAAGGCAAGCAGATCTATTGGCAATGTTTGAGGCGAGGCGAGAGCCAGAAGTATTGGCAGTGTCTCGTCGTGGCGACGAACTTAAACTCGACCTCTTCAATCCGACCGATCTTATTCAGCTCAAAGGGCATTTTACGAATATACCGATCATTCCAGGCGTGGCTCAGATCGACTGGGTGGTCAAGTTCGCAGCCCAGTATTTAGGGCTTCAACTGACAGCAGCACAAGATTATCGGGTCAAGTTTCATCGCCTGACACTGCCGGGAACGCGAATGACACTCGTCCTCAGGCATAACAGGGTGCATCATCAATTAAGTTTTTCTTACCAGCATAGCGATGTGGTGTTTACCTCGGGCATAATCCGGCAAGTATCGTCATGAGCACGACCATGCGTCTCTGCGCGATCATTCCAAGTCATGATCATAGTCGAGCGGTGTCACGCATTATTGACACGCTACTCGATAGTAACCTCGCAATCTTCGTCATAGATGACGGCAGCACGGATACGCACGCCCGCGCGTTGGCGGCATTAGTAGATACGGCACGGCAGATTCACGTCGTGCGGCTGGAAGTCAATCAGGGGAAAGGTGGCGCCGTTCTGCACGGTTTCCAACTGGCCATGGCGGCTGGCTTTACTCACGCCTTGCAGATCGATGCCGATGGCCAGCATGACCTGATGGCGATCGATAGGCTCTTGGCGCTTTCCAAAGCAGATCCGACGGCGTTGGTTACGGGTATTCCAGTTTATGATCGCTCCGTGCCTCTTGGGCGGGCGATCGGGCGATATATAACCCACATATGGGTCTGGGTCGAAACGCTCTCTTTTACGATCAGCGACAGCATGTGTGGCCTACGCGTCTATCCGCTTTTGGCAGTCGCCAAACTGTTGGCAGGCGGAGAGCATATCGGTCGCGGCATGGATTTCGATACTGAGATCATAGTACGGCTTTTCTGGCGCGGCGTGCCGGTGATTGAGCATCCAGTGTCGGTGACCTACCCTGAAGGCAATACCTCAAATTTTAATCTGTGGCACGACAACCTGCGCATCACAAAAATGCACACGCGTCTTTTCTTTGGCATGCTGCAGCGTTTTCCGCATTTGCTGTCGCGGCAGAAAGAGTCGTCGCATCACTGGGCCTGGATTTCTGAGCGTGGCATCTATGCAGGTCTATTGTTTGCGGCTTTCGCTGCGCGCTTTCTCGGCCGGCGTGGATGCTTGATCGTCCTTGCACCGGCTATTTTCTATTTCTATTTGACAGCGCGTCTCCAGCGGAGGGCCTCGTCGGACTTTCTCCAGCGCGCTGTATTAAAGGGCGCGAACCTAACCGCGCCGACATCATTGAGAACTGGGTTAGGACATTTCATGTCGTTTGCAGGCCGAGCGATCGATACGTTCATCGCCTGGTCGAAATCCCCGCAGGCGGATATTGTGCGACCGGGGAATGTTGCCGATCTAGTGGAGCTAAAGCAGTCGCGGGAAGGCGCGCTCTTTATCATCGCGCATTTGGGGAATGGGGACCTTGCCAGGGCACTGCTAGATGAATCGACACGCCGTCGGCTGCTTGTCCTTGTCCATACCCGACATGCCGAGAATTATAACCGGTTACTACGCGAATATCGGCCGGAAGCGGCGGTCAATACTTGGCAAGTCACCGAACTGGGGCCGGCAGCGGCCATAGAACTAAAGGCGCGCGTGGAGCAAGGTGCTTGGATCGTCATCGCCGGGGACCGCATCCCAATAAACAGTGATCGTGTCTGTGACATCTCGTTTCTGGGTCGTCCTGCGCCTTTTTCGCAGGGACCTTACATTCTGGCTAGTCTGCTTGATTGCCCAGTCTATACAATGTTCTGCGTGCGGAGAGGTGACTATTATGTGCTGGATATCGAGAGGCTGGCTGACCGAATAGTTCTGTCGCGAGAGAATCGGACTACCATCTTGAAGGTCTATGCCGAAGCGTTTTGTGCGCGTCTGGAACGCTATGCCATCGCCAATCCGCTGCAATGGTATAACTTCTTTGATTTCTGGAATCCGCATCACAGGGAATAACGGCCATGATCAGCGCCGAGTGCGAAATTGTCGCACAATTCTATGACATCGACCCAATGGAGGTTGTGTGGCACGGCAACTATGCGCGCTATTTCGAACAAGTACGCGGATTGCTGTTGGACAAGATCGGCTATAATTATCCGCAGATGGCGAAATCCGGTTACCTGTGGCCAATTGTCGATATGCGGATCAAATATGTTCGCCCCGTGCGTTATCAGCAGCGCGTGATCGCGCAAGCCATTCTAGTCGAATATGAAAATCGATTGAAGATTGCATATCGCTGCCGCGATTTTAGTAATGGGGAGGTTCTGACCAAGGCGCATACGATCCAGGTAGCCGTGAACGCAGTGACGCAGGAGCTCAGTCTGGAATCGCCCGAAGTGCTGCTGGAAAAAGTGAGGCAGGTATTGTGCGTGGGAAAATAGTTCTTCTGTCATTCTTTACGTTTCTTACGAGCGTGGTGAGCGCTGAGGAACCTCAGTCATTGACTCAAGGCGAAATCCTGAGAGGTAGTTTCGTTCAGGAACGCGTGCTGCAGGGCTTTGATGCGCCGTTGCGAAGCATGGGAACCTTTGTTCTAGCGCCGGGAGAGGGGCTGATCTGGCGCGTTGAGACGCCTTTCGCGAATACAACTCTGATGACTGTCAGGGGTCTTGCTCAGCAGAGTAATGGCACGACAACACTAAACGTTCCGGCAAACCGGGCGCCGATTATGACAGAGCTTTACAACATGCTTGCCGACGCACTAGCAGGAAACTGGAGCGGCCTCGACAAAGATTTTGCGGTCGAGCGATCCGAGGCAGCAGGTAAATGGCATCTGCGCCTGAAGGTGCGCCCTACGATTCAGTCCAGTGCGATGCCGATCACCGAAATTCGTGTTTCCGGTGGTGCGTTCGTCGATGAAGTCGAAATCGAGAAAGAAGGTGGCGATCTGGATCGATTGAGCTTCTCCGGGCAGAAACGAGGAGCGGATGCGCTGACCGCCGATGAAAAAAATCTACTCGAATCTATCGGCCGGCCATGACGGAACCTAGATCTGCCCGTCTATTTGCAGTTTTATGGCTGCTGATGGTTCTAATAGCAGGTGGTTATCTGGGGCTTAATGCATGGTACGGAATAACCTTCCGTACAGATCTGCTTTCTTTGCTGCCGGCTGATACAGCGACACAAAACACTCATGCTTTGGCGGGAAAATTGCTGGAGAAAGCTGGAAGGAGCTTTGTGCTGTTGATCGGTCATCCGAAGCGGGAAAGAGGCTTGCGATAACAATGGCCCGCGTCAGCACCA
>CAZLOF010000432.1:3429-4587 GCA_964560745.1 uncultured Thermoflexus sp. | reverse complement strand
CACTATCACTTTGTGTTGGGAAAGGGCAAAGCCCTTTCCCAACACAAAGGGATAGGGAGTTCGGCATTATGTCTTGGGTAGGAAGCGCCCAGTGTGTGCCATATATTGACGATAGTCATCATTAAAAACTGCAATTAGGTTTTCTTCTTCACGGATTATATTTAGGCTCACCTAAATTTTTAAGGGATGGAATGTTATATTTACATAGATTTGGCTTAGAGGTTTTGCCTCGCAATAAAAATCGCCTAAATCGCTTCAAATGATTTAGGCGATACCCTTTTATAATTTAACCTATTCGCGCTTTTATTACACGCCGCATCATTTATGGGTTATTGTCTCGGTTCATTGCGGCTCCGGCTGTGCCTGTTGGCGATATTCCAAATCGGGTGCATTTTCTCTATCGCAATCATCAATTTGAGGGTATAGCCAACAATTTAAATAGTGACCGCGCTTTGCCAGCGGGTCGTGGTGTGGTGCATACATCGGGGTTGGGGCCATTGGGTGAGTATGAAGATGTGAATGGCGACATAAGGCCCCAATCGGCTCATTCGGCGGCCCATGCGCAGGGCAATGTTGTCAGCTTTTGGCTCAATTCACAAACGGCCCCGACCCATTCGCCTTATAAAGTGGGGCAATGGGCTTATTGTTGGCAAAACGATATTTTCCCGTGGGCGGGCAACCATTCAGCCCGTTTATGTGCCGATTTTCAGGCCACATTGTCTCATTCAACTACAACGGGCGGTTCGGTCAACTATGCGTATATGGCAATGGCGATTCGCGATTGCGCCACCCAAACCGTATTTTGGGTGCAAAACAGTTGTTACGATTCACGCGGTGATCAAATGCGGGTCGAGGGTTTGGTGTGGTGGGCCGAGATGAAAAATGTCATCGCGCTCGGTTTTTATGGTGGGCAACGTTATTGCACGCCCTTGCCCAATTCGCGCCATATTCAAGGCAAAACATGGCGCGATTGGCGCTATTTTGGCGCTAGTATTAGCGCTCCACAATTGCTGCACATGGTTTGCGAGGCTAACCGACGGTTTAATTTGCAATGTTCTGGCAATTTAGACCAATATCGCCTCGAACTCATTGGGGTTGGCCCAGAAATGTGTGTGCGCGATGGGCAAAACGGTAGCATGGGGATGCAGATTAAAGATT
>CAZLOF010000432.1:0-3419 GCA_964560745.1 uncultured Thermoflexus sp. | reverse complement strand
TTACTTGGCAGCGCGATATGAACGCAAGTAAACAATAAGGTCAATATTGCCGGGCGAATACCCAAAATCGGTCAGCATTTGCGCTACTTCTGAGTTGTGTTGCATGCCATGAGTGATGACATGGGTGAGAATGTGCCACAAAGTGTTGGTAAATGCGCCGCCAATTGGGGAGGTATAACTGGCATTCCCTTGTAAATCTGAATCTGATAACGTGGCGAGCCACGTTTGAAATTGCTTTTCTTCGTCATCCCAGCGTTTAATCACGTCGGTTAGGGTGGGGTAGTCGGCATCATTTAACATGGCTGTGGGCGAAACGCCATCGCGGCAGCGTTGCAGCCAAATCCATTCGGCACTCATCAAATGCACCAAAGTTGCCTTTAAGTTGCCATTTGAATAGGTGTTGGGGGCAATTAATTGCGCGTGGGTTAGTTTTTTGCAAAACGATAGTAAATGATGTTTGGCCCAATAGTGATAATCGTAAAGCAGGCGCAGGTCTTGGATATTCATGCCTATATTATAAATTACCCTAAGCGCGGCATCGGGCGATCACGCACATCTTCGAGCAAGCCGCCCGCGCCGAGCGATGCAATGTCAGAGCGGCTGAGTTGATCGCCGACCAGTAACCGCGGCAATACCCAATCCACCACGTTTAATTTGCGGCTGCGCACACAACCCGGTGCCCCCAAAATGGGCAATGAACCTAATTGCGCGATCAATAACAAATTGCCCGGGTCAACCGGTGCACCAAAGCACACAATACGCCCACCCGCCCGTTCAATGGCGCGGGGCGCAATATCATGCCGGTCCATAATGGCGGTGTCGCCGGCCAAAATAACCATGTTGCATTGGTCGGCGTTTTGGGCTGATTGGGCCAGCAGTTGGGCTAATTCGATCTCGCCGTGTTCATCTTCGAGCGGCACAAAATGCACCTCGGTTAATGTTGACCCCAGCGCTTCGAGGCGAGTGCGAATGGGATCGCTAAAATCGCGCACAATACGGTCACGTGCAGCGGGTGAGCCAGAGACGATGAGGGTGACGCGGCGGGCAGATAGCGGGTCTAGCCAAATTATTGGGGTGCTGGCGATGGCAATGGCGGCAGCCACATCGCTGGCTGGCAAGGCGAAGGGGATGACCTTGATGGTGGCAACCATGTTTTTGCGTTCAACAGTGGCGTGATTTTGCAAGCTTGCCAGCGTCAAGCCTTCGATTTCGTTGATGTGGTGCAAACGGGCCACATCGACCCGCAACACACCTTGTTGGGCCGAAATGAGGTTGACCCGACCACCTGCCGCGCCCGAAATGCTAAGGTTGCGCCCGCTGATGACGGCTGCAATTTGGCGGGCGGCAGCATCTTCGCCGATATCATCGGGGCCAAGCTCGGCCACATAAACACTGCTTAGGCCAGCCGCCCGCAACCGCTCGATATCGGCAGGTAGCAAAGGTTTGCCTTTGCGCATAATGCGCTCGCCGTCGCGCCCGGCCACATTGTGACCCAACACTTTGCCCACCGCTGCTTCAATTGGCACTGCCCCAAAGCGCATAGTGCTGGTGATTATAGCTTTGAGCCATGAGCCGTGGGCTTGAGCTTTGAGCCATGAGCCATGAGCCATCAGCCATGAGCCATGAATTAAGACTCATGTGGCATGAGTCATGAGTCTTAACTTAAAGCTCAAAGCTCATGGCTCACGGCTCATGGCTCACAAAAATATATGCGGTATGCTTGACGCACCGCCATGAACCAAGCCAATAAAATTACGCTTAACCATATCGCCATTGCTGTGCCAGACCTTGATATGGCACTTAAGTTTTATCGTGATGCACTCGGCGTTGCCGTTGCTGGCATCGATGATGTTGAACAAGAAGGGGTTAAAGTGGCTTTTTTGCCACTCGGCGACCCCGCTGCCCACGACGGGCATCCGCCCCAAATCGAATTGGTGCAGCCCACCCGCGACGGCACCGGCATTGCCAAATGGCTTGGCAAACACGGGGCCGGTATGCATCATTTGTGTGTGCAAGTGACTGATATCAATGCCGCCATGCAACAAGCCCGCGACAACGGGGCCGAACTCATTAACGCTGAACCTGCCCGCCGCGATAATGGCACACTTTATGCCTTTATTCACCCCAAAAGCACCTTTGGCGTGCTAATTGAATTGTATCAACCCCCTGTTTAATTTTAGATTTTGGATTGAACCGCCGAATCCAAAATCTAAAATCCAAAATCTAAAATCTTAAAATGGAATTACTTGCTCGTTATGAGGCCATTCGCGCCCAAAAATTAAATATTGACATGACACGCGGCAAGCCGTGTAATGCCCAGCTTGATCTTGCTGCTGATTTGATGACCTGTGTTACCAACGCCGATGCGATGGTGGCCGATGGCATCGACATTCGCAATTATGGCGCAATGGATGGCATCGCCGAAGCCAAAACGCTATTTGCCGAATATTTGGAAGTCGCTACCGATGAGATCATCATCGGTAGCAATTCGAGCCTGAGTTTGATGTATGACACCTTGTTACGTGCCATGTTGTTTGGCGTGGTCGATAGCCCAGTGGCGTGGTGCAAATTGCCCGAAGTGAAATTTTTGTGTCCTGTGCCGGGCTATGATCGCCACTTCTCGATCTGCGAACATCTTGGCATCAAAATGACCCCCATTGCCATGAATGCCGATGGGCCAGACATGGATCAGATTGAGCGCTTGGTGGCCGAAGATGACAGCATCAAAGGCATGTGGTCGGTGCCAAAATATAGCAACCCCAGCGGCATCACCTATTCGCCCGAAGTGGTGGCGCGGCTGGCGAAGATGCGCTGCAAGGCCAATGATTTTCGCATTATTTGGGATAACGCTTATACCGTGCATCATTTGAGCGACACGCCCGATTATTTGGCGAATTTGTTGGCGGCCTGCAAAGCCGCTGGCAACCCCGAACGCCCTATCATCATTGGCTCAACCGCCAAAGTATCGTTGGCAGGGTCGAGCGTTGCCATGATCGGCGGCAGCAAGCGCAATATCGATGCCATTAAAAAGCAAATGGGCGTGCAAACCATCGGGGCCGACAAGGTAAACCAATTGCGGCATGTGCGCTTTTTTAAGAATATGGCTGGTATCGAAGCGCATATGCGCAAACACGCTGCCATTTTGCAACCCAAATTTGCCGCCGTGCAAGCGGTGTTGGCGCAAGAATTGGGTGGTGTGATGGCGAATGGGCAGGCCATTGCCACCTGGAGCAACCCCAACGGCGGCTATTTTGTTAGCCTAAACACCCAGCCCGGCAAGGCTAAACGTGTGATCGAAATGGCGGCGGCTGTCGGCGTTAAACTCACCCCGGCTGGCTCAACCTCGCCCTATAAGGTTGACCCCACCGACACCAACATTCGCCTCGCGCCATCCTTTCCATCTATTCCCCATATTCGCA
>CAZLOF010000431.1:0-4606 GCA_964560745.1 uncultured Thermoflexus sp. | reverse complement strand
TCGTAATGCCATCGGCGATGCTGCTGGCGGCATCGGCCACATACAGCGCCGCGCCTGCGTTGAGCAGCACCACGTCCAATTTGGCCCCGCTCAGGCTGCCATCTAACACGGCGCGGGTAATGCTGGCATTCAGTTCGGCGCTGCCGCCCAATAATTCAGTGGGCGCATGGCGGGCCAGCCCCAAATCTTGCGGGTCTAGCGTATAGTAGTGAATGTGACCGTTGTGCAATTCACATACCTGATTCACGCCGGTCGTAATCAACTCATCGACATTGCCATGCCCACACACCACCATCACATGTTTGGCCCCCAATTCTTTTAACACCGTCGCCATTATGTCAATCAGTTTGGGGTCTGGCACCCCCAAGAGCTGATGTTTGACGAAGGCCGGGTTGGCCAGTGGGCCGAGAATATTAAAAATGGTGCGGGCGCCCAATTCGCGGCGGGGGCCAGCCGCGTGTTTCATGGCGGGGTGATGGTTGGGCGCAAAGGCAAAGCCGATGCCGATGTCATTGACACATTGGCTCACTTGCTCTGGTTTCAGCATAATATTCACCCCCAACGCCCCTAACACATCGGCGCTGCCTGCCTGTGATGAGGCCGCGCGGTTGCCGTGTTTGGCCACAATCGCCCCTGCCCCCGCCGCCACAAACGAGGCGGTGGTGCTAATGTTGAAGGTGCCTGATTTGTCGCCGCCGGTGCCACACGTGTCAATGGCGTTCGCGTCATTTACCGACACGCGCAAGGCATAGGCCCGCATGGCCTTGGCGCTGCCCACAATTTCTTCGATCGTCTCGCCTTTGACACGCAACGCCCCTAAAAATGCGCCGATTTGGGCCGGTGAGGCCGCCCCAGACATAATTTCACGCATGGTGACTTCGGCCTCATCGACACTCAGCGATTCACGGTTAAATAATTTGGCAATGGACGATTGAATGATAGACATGATGAAAAACAAAAACATGCCGACCTTGCAGCCGTGTCAAGCCCAAAACATGAATGACAAGGCCACAAAATCGGCAAGGAATTTAAATGAGGTTGTTTGTGCTAATGGGTCGATTAATAGCGTGAGCCACGATCATAACCACGGCTGCTGCCGCCGCCACCGCCACCGCTAAATCGATCACGTCCGCCGCGGTCGCTCCCGCGATCATAACCACGATCGCCGCCGCGGTCGCTACCACGATCACTGCGATAGCCGCCACGGTCGCCACCGCGATCACCGCCACGATCATTGCCGCGATCACTGCGATAGCCACCACGATCACCGCCGCGGTCGCCGCCACGCATCCCCCCGCGATCATCGCGGTCGGTGCGTTCTGGCTTGGGGTTGGCTAAATCGATACGAATTGGGCGGTCATCAAGCATTTGACCGTTGAGTGTGCTCATGGCGTGCTGTGCTAGCTCTTCTGATGCCATTTCGACAAAGCCGAATCCCTTTGAGCGATTTGAACGACGCCCCTCCATGATGACCTCTGCCATCACCACTTCGCCTGCCGTCTCGAAAAACGAGCGCAAACCTTCATCTCGCGTCGAATAAGCGAGATTCCCAACATATAGTCTCTTAGACATTCCGGGCACTCCTTGATAAAAAAATGGGTTTAACTGAAAACGAGGTAACCGTGCACGTTGACGGATGACAGCCAACTTGCATATCGGGGTAATATTGATAGATCACCATTGCATGCAAATGCGGAAACTTTCCGAACGGCGCAAACGCGAGGGAGTATGAGCGAGACCTGCTTGACTCGAGGCAAACTTGCGTGGCGAAAACCAGAACAGCGGAACGATCACCGAGGCATATGTTATCCGAATATCTGAAATTTGTCAAATCACATTTCTTTGCCATCTGGCAAAATTGTGCCAGACAGGATGACATAGGGGTAAACGGTTTCATCCAACATCATTTTTGCATCACGCAAGGTTGCGGCGGTGAAATTTGTGTCACGCAGGATCACACCAGTTAAGTTGCTGGCCCGTAAGATGGCGCGCGTAAAGTCGCTGTCGCTCAGGTCGGCCCGCATCAGCAAGCTGTCGCTCAAGTTGCATTCGCGCAGTTTGGCCCACGCCAAATTGGTCTCGATCAGGCTGGCACGTTGAAAATGGGCGTGGCTAAAATCGGCGCGGGCACAGTTGGCGAGGTCTAAATTGCTTTCGCTTAAATCGGCTTTTTGCAAAATGGTGTCGATCAAATCGGCCCCGCCGAGATGGGCCTTGTGCATACGCGCGCCGGTGAATTGGGCATAGCTCAGGTCGGCGCTGCTTAAATCGGCGCGAATAAATTTGGCCTCGCTCAGGTCGGCAGATTTTAGGGTGACGCCAATCAATTGCGCCTCGACAAACGAGGCTTCGCGCCAATGCCCATAAGCCATATTAGCATCGTTCAGGTCACATTCGTTAAAAATGGCGGCTGCGGCGTGCGCTTCACTTAAATTGGCCCCCGCAAAAATGGCGCGGCTGCAATTAGCCCCGCCTAGCCAGGCTTTGTTTAGGTTGCACTTGGTTAAATTGGCCCCGCGTAAATCGGCATTTTCAAAATTGAGCCGTTGCAAATCCAATCCACTTAAATCGACCCCAGCCAAGCGTGCCCCACAATTGGGTTGCCCGCCCGCTAATAATTGAATGACGTCTTTGCGTGTAAGTTCGGCCATAGGAGGAAAAATTACGAATTACGGATTACGGATTACGAATTATGGGTCACGAGTCACAAGTCATGACTCATGACTTGTGACTCGTGACTCTTGGCTTACCCCTTCTCATTCGTAATTTCCAGCGCCGCGCGGCCCATTAATTCGAGCGCGGGTTCGTCTTGGGGCGGGTGCATGAGGCCAGCGCGGGCATCGCGCAGCAGGCGCTCGAGCGGCAATTTGCGGTCGAGGCCATTGGCCCCTGCCGCCCGCATGGCGATATCGGTGCTGGTAATGGCGGCATTGGTGCACAAATATTTGGCGGCGGCGATGTCGGCAGCCATCGACATGCGTTGATCGGGCTGGCTGTCCCATTGCTCGGCCACATCATTTAACACCGTGCGGGCGGCCCGCAACGTCACAGCCATTTGCCCAATGGCGCGTTGAATGTGGGGCAACGTGGCGATGGGTTTGCCCAATGCAGTCGGGATACGGTGCTTCGCATAGGCAGAAAGCGCATGTAAAGCTGCCTCACCCACGCCCAGATACACGGCGGCATAGCACAAAGTGCTCCATCCGGCGGGTAGGCTGGGGGTGTTGGTTTTGGGCAGCGGGTCGCGGCTTTGCACATGCCAATGTTCGGGCACAAATACATTTTTAAGCATGACATCACAACTGCCGCTGGCGCGCACACTCAAGGCATCGCCCCAATTGTCGAGCACGGTCAGGCCTTCCGAGCCGCCTTTGACGGCAAATACGCCGATGCGCGGCTCGCCGTTGTCATCAAAGGTAGCCGAGATGAGAAAATAACCCAAGGCAGGCGCAAAGGTGATCCAACTTTTGTGCCCATTGATGAAGTAACCGCCAGCGGTGCGGGTGGCAGTGGTGCGATGCAACCCGCCGCGTGAGGGGCTGCCCATGTCTGGTTCGCTTTCGGCGCTGTTGATGAGTGCGCCCGTTTCGACAATCTCGTGCCACAGCCGTGCCAATTTGTCGGCTTGCCAAGGCTGTTGCTCGGCCAATTGTCCGGTTTTGTGCAAATGCATGGCGTAACCGAGGGCGGTGCTGGCATCGCCTTGGGCGATGATGCGCAACACTTGCACCGCTGCGGGCATGGTTTGCCCCATGCCGCCAAATTCACGCGGTACCAATAGCTTGTGCAAACCGGCCTCATGCATAGCCCGCACATTTGCGTGCGAAAATGTGCCATCGCGGTCGTGCTGGTCGGCGGTTTGGGCGAATTGGGCGGCCAGCGCATGACAGCGCACCAAAATCTCATTAAGTTGTTCGTTCATCAAGTGGCAGAATTGTACCTAGGGAAATGAGTGAATGGGTGAATGAGCGAAAATCAATCACCCATTCACTCATTCACTCATTTCCCCTACGGGTAAACTTATGGCCTATGTCTACACGGCAAGAGAAAATAGAGAACCATATCGTGGCTGACCCGTGCGCCAACGCCTTGGGGGCGCGGCTTGAAGCATTGCGGGCGGGCTATGCGCGTTACACCCTTGAGATCACGGCAGCGATGCTTAATTTTCATGGCATCACCCATGGCGGGGTGGTTTTTACCTTGGGCGACATCGCCTTTGCTGCCGCCAGCAATTCGCATGGGCAAATGGCGGTGGCGCAAAATGTCAATATCACTTTTTTACAAGCCAGCAAGGTCGGCACACGCCTGATTGCCGAGGCCAGCGAAGTGGCCTTGAATGGCCCTTTCGGGCTGTATGACATTCGTGTGACCGATGCCGTGAGCGGCGAACTCATCGCTCGTAGCCAAGCGACGGTGTATCGCAAAAAAGCGTGGTTCGTGGGGGAAATGAGTGAATGAGTGAATGAGCGATTAAATCACTCATTCACTCATTCACTCATTCACTCATTCAATTCATTATGGATTTTCTTACTCGTGACTTAAACTGGCTGCTGACCGAAGCCCGTAACGACCCAGCGGTGGCGGCGCAGATTATTGAGGTGTTGGC